>JANPJI010000575.1:0-8027 GCA_031425425.1 Rubricoccaceae bacterium | reverse complement strand
CCTCCAGTACACGGCCGTCCCCGAGTGGGCCGCGACGCTCGGGATGGTCTTCTCGCTGATGCTCTGGATGCCCAGCTGGGGCGGCATGATCAACGGCCTGTTCACGCTCCGCGGCGCGTGGCACAAGCTCCGCGAGAGCGTCGTGCTCAAGATGTTCGTCGTCGGCATCACGTTCTACGGCATGGCCACCTTCGAGGGGCCGATGCTGAGCGTCAAGAGCGTCAACGCGCTGAGCCACTACACGGACTGGAACATCGCGCACGTCCACTCGGGCGCGCTCGGCTGGAACGGCTTCCTCACGTTCGGGATGATCTACTGGCTGGTGCCGCGCCTGTGGCGGACGCCGCTGTGGTCCGAGCGCCTCGCCAACGCCCACTTCTGGGTGGCCACGGTCGGCATCCTCCTCTACGTCCTCGCGATGTACACGAGCGGCATCACGCAGGGCCTCATGTGGCGCGCGTTCGACGACGCCGGCCGCCTGCTCTACCCGGACTTCATCGAGTCCGTCGTCCGCGTCCGCCCGATGTACTGGGTCCGCCTCATCGGCGGGTCGCTCTACATCGTCGGCACGGTGATGATGATGGTCAACGTGTACATGACGGCGCGCAAGGCCCCGCGGCACCTCCCCGACCCGGCCGTCGCCCTCCCGCGCCTGCAGGCCGTCCCGGCCGCCGCCTAGCCCCCCGATCCATGTCCCGCTTTTTCCAGGCCAACGGCATCCACCGCCGCATCGAGGGCTGGCCGCTGGTTTTCTCGGTCCTCACGACGCTGGCGATCCTCGTCGGGACCGTCGTCGAGATGGCCCCGATGTTCCTCGTCCAGGGCGCCATCGAGCCGCTGGCGACGCTCACGCCGATGACGCCGCTCGAGCTCGCCGGGCGCGACCTCTACATCCGCGAGGGCTGCAACAACTGCCACAGCCAGATGGTGCGCCCGTTCCAGGACGAGGCCCTGCGCTACGGCCCGCCGTCGACGGCCGGCGAGACGGCCTACGAGACGCCGCACCTGTGGGGCTCCAAGCGGACCGGACCGGACCTCGCGCGCGTCGGCGGGAAGTACCCGCACCTGTGGCACGTGCGCCACTTCGAGGACCCGCGGAGCACGAGCCCGCAGTCCATCATGCCGCCGTACACGCACCTGCTCACGGACCGGCTGGACCTCTCGACGCTCGAAGCGCGCGTCCGCGCCAACCGCCGCCTCGGCATCCCCTACACCGCCGCCGAGGTGACCGGCGCGGTCCGGATCGCACAGGCGCAGGCCGACTCCATCGCGGCGCAGGTGGCCGCGCAGGGCGGCCCCGAGCGCCTCCAGCACCGCGAGGTGATCGCCGTCGTGGCCTACCTCCAGCGCCTCGGCGTGGACGCCCGCGCGGCCGTCGCCGCCGAGGCCGTCGCCCAGGCGCGCTAACCAGCCGCTACCGCCATGTGGAAAGACACCGTCCGCGCCCTCCAGACCGGCGCCCTCGGCGAGATCGCCCTCGTCGCCTTCGTCGTCGCCTTCCTGGCCGTCGTCGTGTACGCCTTCACGCTCACGAAGCGGCAGCGCGAGGACGCCAAGAACCTCCCGCTCCAGGACGACGACGCCCTCGTCCCGCACGACCCGCACGCCGACCGATGAGTGACCTCCAGCAGACCGTCCCCGACCCCGAGTCGCCGCTCCGCGCCGCCTCGGCCGACCCCGTGCCGACCTCGCTCCTCGGTGCCGACGCCGACGACCGGGTCCTGCTCGGCCACACCTACGACGGCATCCGCGAGTACGACAACCCGATGCCGGGCTGGTGGGTGGCCGTCTTCTGGGCGACCATCCTCTTCGCGCCGGTCTACATGCTCGGCGTGCACACGTTCGGCTGGATCGACACCTACGGCGACGACCTCGCCGAAGAGGGCGCGCGCCTGGAGGGCGTCCGCGCGCAGTACGCCTCGACCGGCCCGGCCTTCAAGTCCGACGCGGGCGCGCTCCGCGAGTACGCCTCGGACCCCGCCCGCGCCGCGGCCGGGGCGGCCGTCTTCACGGCCACGTGCGCGTCGTGCCACGGCCCCGACGGCGGCGGCCTCATCGGCCCCAACCTCGCCGACGGCTTCTGGCTCCACGGCACCGGCCCCGAGGCCGTCTGGGCCTCCATCAACGAGGGCTTCCCGACGTCCGGGATGCCGGGGTGGAAGGAGCAGCTCTCGGACGATGACCGCGCGGGCCTGCTCGCCTACATCGCCCGGATCCAGGGCACGAGCCCGGCCAACCCGAAGCCGCCGCAGGGCGCGCCCGGCGTCTTCTGAGCGGTATGCGTCGCGCCTTCATTTCCTCCGACAGCGTCGGCGTGCTCGACTCGCCCGAGGACGTCCTGTCCACCCTCCACGCCGACGGCTCGCGGCGCTGGATGTACCCGACCGAGAGCCGGGGCCGCCTCTGGCAGCGCCGCCGCGTGCTCGGCTGGGCGCTCATCGTGTTCTTCGTGTCGCTGCCCGTCGTGCGCGTCAACGGCAAGCCGGCGATGCTGCTGGACCTCGCCACGCGCGAGTTCACCTATTTCGGCTTCACGTTCTACCCGACCGACACCTTCCTGCTGCTGCTGCTCGGCGTCGGCACGCTCGTCGCCGTGGCGCTCGGGACGGCGCTGCTCGGGCGCGTGTGGTGCGGCTGGGGCTGCCCGCAGACGGTCTACCTGGAGTTCGTCTTCCGGCCCATCGAGCGCCTCGTCGAAGGTCCCGAGCACGTCCGCGCGCGCCGCGACGCCGGGCCGTGGACGGCCGACAAGGCGTGGCGCAAGGCCGCCAAGTGGGCCGCCTTCGCCGTCGTCGCGGCCGCCCTCGCGCACACGTTCACGGCGTACTTCGTCGGGTGGGACCGCCTCGTCGGCTGGATGACCGGCCCGCCGACGGAGCACTGGCCTTACTTCGTGCTCGCCGCGGCCACGACCGGGCTCGTGCTGTACAACTTCGGCGTCTTCCGCGAGCAGATGTGTACGATCGCCTGCCCGTACGCCCGCTTCCAGTCCGTCCTGCTGGACCCCGACTCGCTGATCGTGAGCTACGACCCGACGCGGGGCGAGCCGCGCGCGAAGCGCGGCAAGAAGGTCATCGCGCAGGAGGAGGCCGGCGAGCGCACGCGCCTCGGCGACTGCGTCGACTGCGGCGCGTGCGTCCGGACCTGCCCGACGGGCATCGACATCCGCGACGGCCTCCAGATGGAGTGCATCGCCTGCACGCAGTGCATCGACGCGTGCGACTCGATCATGGACAAGATCGACCTCCCGCGCGGCCTCATCCGCTACACGAGCGAGCGGGCCCTGGAGGGCGAACGCACGCGCGTGCTCCGGCCGCGGACGGCCGTCTACGGCCTCCTCCTCGTCGCCGTCACCACCGTCTTCACCGTTGCGCTCTCCACGCGCCACGCCTACGACGTCAACGTCGGCCGCTCGGTCGGACAGCCGTTCGTGGAGCTGCCAGACGGGACCGTCGCCAACCGGGTCTACGTCTCGGTCCGCAACCAGACTGGCGGCGACGCGACGTTCACGCTCGACGCGCCCGCCCCGGCGGGGGCGGAGGTCAAAGTGGCCGGCGTCCAGCCGGTCCGCGTGGCGTCACACCAGCGGGCCCGCATCGACGCCTTCGTCGTCGTGCCCCGCGCCGCCTTCGCCGACGCCGCGCAGGTCGGGACCACGCTCCGCCTCACGTTCTCCGACGGAACGGTCGAGGCCGTCCCGTTCACGCTCCTCGGGCCGAGCCGCTAGCGCGCCGCCCCCACGCCCCATGTCCGACCCCGCCGCCCGCCGACCGCCGCTCATCCCGCCCCACATCGGATGGCCGCTGCTCGTCGTGATGCTGCTGCTGATGAGCCTCGTCGCGGGCATCGTGACCGTGATCGCGTCGCGCTCCGACGGCGGCGTGCGCCTCGTCGAGACGCCGCCCGCGCGATGACCCTCGCCGTCGCCCCTGCTCGCGTCCGGCCGGCCCGTGCCGCTCGACCCGCGCACGACGCCGGGTGCGCCCACTGTGGGCTGCCCGCCGGGCCGCACCCGGCGCGGACGGCGGCGGGCGAGGCGTGCTGCTGCACGGGCTGCGCCGTCGTCCGCGACGCCCTCGCCGCGTCCGGCCTCGGGCCGACGTACGACCGCCTCCGCGGGCTCGGCCCGGCGGCGCGGCCGGGCGCACGGCCGCCGACGACCGAGGCGCTCGCGCGGGCCGAGCTGGACACGCCGGGCTTTCTCGCCGAGCACACGCGCGACAGCTCCGACGGCGGCCGGACGGTCGACCTGTTCGTCGACGGCGTCCACTGCGCGGCGTGCGTGTGGCTCATCGAGCGGCTTCCGTTCGAGATCGACGGCGTGACGGGCGCGCGGCTAGACCTCCCGCGGGCGCGCCTCACGCTGACGTTCGACCCCGAGCAGGTTCAGCTCTCGGCCGTGGCGGACTGGTTGTCGCGGTTCGGCTACGCCGCGCGGCCGGCCCGGCAGCACGCCGCCGGCGGCCCGACCGAGGCCGAGCGCCGGCTCCTCGTCCGCGTCGGCGTTGCGTGGGCGCTCGCGGGCAACGTGATGCTCGTCGCGTTCGCCCTCTACAGCGGCCTCGACCCTTCGGCGGGCTCAGGGCAGGCTGCCGCCACCGACCCCGCGATGGCGACGGCCGCGCGTTGGATCAGCCTGCTCCTCGCCATTCCCTCCGTCGTCTACGGCGGGGCGCCGTTCTTCCGCCGCGCGTGGGCGTCCGTCCGGTCCGCGTGGACCGCTCGCGACGCCCGGCGGCTCCACCTCGACACGCCGATCTCCCTCGGGATCGCGGTCGGGTTCGGCCAGAGCGCGGTCGCGGCCGTCACCGGGCGCGGCGAGGTCTGGTTCGACTCGATCACGGTCCTCATCGCCGCCCTCCTGACGGCCCGCTGGATCCAGCTCCGGAGCCGCCGGCTGGCGGGCGAGGCCAGCGAGCGCCTTCTCGCGCTCGTCCCGCGCGTCGCCCGCCGCGTCGGGGCGGACGGCCGTGTCGAGGTCGTGGACCTGGCCGACGTGCGTGTCGGGGACGTCGTCGAGGTCCCGGCCGGCGAGGTCGTCCCGGTCGACGGGCCGGTCGTGGCGGGCCAGAGCCGGGTCGACCGGGCCGTGCTGACGGGCGAGGCGCGGCCCGAGCCCGTCGGCGTCGGCGCGCGCGTCGAGGCCGGCGCGACGAACCTCCAGACGCCGATCCGCGTCCGCGCCGAGGCCGTCGGCGAGGGGACGCGCGTCGGGCGCCTGCTCGCCTTCGTCGAGCGCGGCGAGACGCGCCGCGCGCCGGTCGTGCTCCTCGCCGACCGGATCGGGGGCGTCTTCGTCCTCGCCGTTCTCACGCTCGCGCTCGCGACGGCCGCCCTCTGGGCCGTGCTGGACCCGTCGCAGATCGCCGCCCACGTCGTCGCGCTGCTCGTGGTCACGTGCCCGTGCGCGCTCGGGATGGCGACGCCGCTCGCGCTCGCCGTCGCGTCCGGCCGGGCCGCGCGGGCGGGCATCTTCGTCAAGTCCGACAAGGCCGTGCAGCGGCTCACCGAGGTCGATACGGTCGTGCTGGACAAGACGGGCACGCTGACGGAGGGCCGGATGGAGCTCGCGGGCTGGCTCGGCGACGAGGCCGCCCTCGACCTCGCCGCGGCCGTCGAGGCGCACACGACGCACCCGGTCGCCGCGGCCCTCGTCCGCGCCCGCGGCGACGGACCCGGTGCGGGCACCGGCGGGGACCAGATCGAGGTGGTCGCCGGGCAGGGCGTGACCGGCCGTGCCGGCGGGCACGCGGTCGTCGTCGGGCGGCCGTCGTGGGTCGAGGCGCAGGCCGCGCCGCTCCCGGCGGCCTGGCACGAGGCGCTCGCCGCGTGGGCCGCCGCCGGCCACACGCCCGTCGCCGTGGCCGTGGACGGCCGCGTGGCCGCCGTGCTCGCTGTCGGCGACCGGATCCGCGAGGACGCCGCGGCGCTCGTGCGCCAGCTCGAAGCCGAGGGCCGGCACGTCCACGTCCTCTCGGGCGACGACCCGGCCGTCGTCGCCTCCGTCGCGCGGACGCTCGGGATCGACCCGTCTCGGGCGCACGGCGGCGTGAGCCCCGAAGGCAAGCGTGAGGCCGTCGCACGGTTGCAGGCCGCGGGCCGCGTCGTGCTCATGGTCGGCGACGGCGTCAACGACACGGCGGCGCTCCGGCAGGCCGACGTCGGCGCGGCCGTCGGCGGCGGGACGACGGCGAGCCTCGTCGCGGCCGACCTGTTCCTGACGCGCCCCGGCGTCCGCCCGATCCTCGACGCGATGGGCGGGGCGCGGCTGTCGATGGCGACGGTCCGGCGGCTGCTCGGTCTCTCGCTCGCCTACAACGCGCTCGGGGCCGGTGCGGCCGCCGCCGGGCTCGTGACGCCGCTCGTGGCCGCGGCCGCGATGCCGGTCTCGTCGCTCCTCGTCGTCGGCCTCGCGCTCCTCCAGCCGTCCTTCCGCCGCGCCGCCGCGGCCGACCCCACGTGAACGTCCTCTTCGTCCTCGTCCCGCTCGCGCTGGGGCTCGCCTTCGCCGCGGTCCTCGCCTTCCGCTGGGCCGTCCGCGACGGCCAGTTCGACGACGTCGACACGCCGGCCCTCCGGATCCTCCTCGACGACGTCGCCGAGCCCGACGCCCCCACCGCCCGCCCCACCGACCCATGACCGCGCTCACCGCCCCCCCCCTCCCCGTCCTGCGCACGCCCGAGGCGGACGCCGTCGTCCCGCTCGACGCGGCCGTCTTCCAGTGGGACACTCCACCCGGCACCTCCCCGCCCGGGGACGCCTCGACGTACACGCTCCAGGTCGCAACCGACGCGTCGTTCGAGCGCCTCGCCGTCGACGTGGCCGATCTCCCGACGACCGAGCTGACGCTCTCGCACGGGTTGCCGGCCGGCCGGCTGTGGTGGCGGGTCCAGGCAGACGGAGGCGAGTGGAGCCCGCCCGCCGCCTTCATGTCCGGCACGCCGGCGGACATCGAGGTGACACGTCGGGCCGAGGCCAGCACGGCGAGAGAGGCGCGCCTCGCCACGCGCGACGCGCGGCGGCAGAGCCGCCGGGTCCTGGCCGTCCCCGAGGCCCCGCCCGCCCCCGTCTGGCCGCACGCCTCCGGCCCGGCGCTTGACCCCGCCGCGCCCCCCGTCGACTGGGCGGCCGTCGCGGGCTTCGGCCCGCCCGACCGCCCCGAAGAGGCGACGGTCGCCAGCGACGCACCCGTGGTTCTGAGTCCCCTCGCGGGCGAAGTCGTCGAGGCGAGCACGGCCACGTTCCGGTGGCGCGGCGTCCCGGACGCGGCCGAGTACGACGTCGAGGTCTCGCCGGACGCGGCCTTCGGCATGCACGTTCTGGCCTTCTCGTCCGGCGCTGCGACCGAGGTCGCGCTCCAGGGGATGCTCCCGCCGGTGGGCGCGCGCCTGCACTGGCGGGTCCGCGCGCGGACAGGCCGCGGGGTCACCGCGTGGAGCCGCTACGGCCGGTTCTATCCTGCGGGGGCCGAGGCCGCCGAGCGGTTCCAGCACGGCCTCGCCTCCGCCACCGACGCCCGGCGACGGCTGAGGGAATACGACCGCCTCGCCGCCAGAGGCGGCCTCGACCTGCTGCCGGACTACGAGCGCGCGGACGCGGTCTCGTCGACAGTCGAGGCCGGTGCCGTCATGGCGATCGGGGCTCTGTGCGTCGCCGTCGCGCTGGGCCTGATCGCGGTCGGGATCTTCGTGGGCTGAGTCCGATCCCGTCTGTCAGGGCCGGGGGTCCGGACCGGGCATGGCGCAGACCGCGTGCGCCGCGGGCGACGCCCCGGCGGGGGGGAGAGCGTTCACGCCGCGGGCCACGGTCAGCAGACCCATCGCGACGACGAGCACGCCGGCCACACGCTGGAGCGCGAGCCGGCGCTCGGGCCGGAGGCGGGCCCCGAGCAGGCCGGTCACGGCGAGGGCGGGGACGGTCGCCGCCCCGAAGACGGCCATCGTGAGGGCCCCGTGCCCGGCGCTGCCGGACGCCGCTGCCGTGGCGAGCATGCCGTAGACGAGCCCGCACGGCAGGAGCCCGTTGAG
>JANPJI010000574.1:0-2654 GCA_031425425.1 Rubricoccaceae bacterium | reverse complement strand
AGCGCCCGCGGCCCGTCCGCTGCACCGGGACGCCCGCCGTTTCGCACGACCCCGGCGTCGGAGGGGAAGCCGACGAGGGCGACGCGCGTCGCGTCGGTGAGCGCCGTCTGCGTAGCGAGCCAGCGGCCGAGGCGCGGGTCGGACGGCCCGGTGCTGGGCGCGGGCACGCCGGATGCGAGGAGACCGGAAATCGACACAGGGACGGGATGACGGGAGGACGGGAAGATCGGGTGTGCGAGGGCGGCTTCCTGACGTTTTCCCGGCACGTGGACGCGGCGGCGGCTAGTCTGCCCGGCCACCCGCCCGCCGCCGATGCTTCGCGACCAGACCCTCGCCGTCCTCGGGGCCGGCAACATCGGGCGGGCGCTGCTCGGCGGCCTCCTCCGCGGCGGCGACGTCCCCGCGGACCGGCTCCGGGCGTCGCGGCGCAACGCGCTCGCCCTCGACGAGGTCCGCGAGCGCCTGCCCGGCGTCCTCGTCACGACCGACAACGCCGAGGCCGTCCGCGGCGCGACCGTCGTCGTGGTCTCGGTGAAGCCTCAGAATGCGGCCGAGCTGTTCGCCGACGTCGCGCCGCACCTCGCGCCCGGCACGCTCGTCCTCTCGACGCTCGCCGGCGTGACGACGGCGACGATCGCCGAGGCGCTCGGGCAGCCGCTCCCGGTCGTCCGCGCGATGCCCAACACGCCCGCGCTCGTGGACGAGGCCGCGACGGCGATCTCGCCCGGCGCGCACGCCACCGAGGCGCACGTCGGGCTCGCCCGCGACGTGTTCGCCGCCGTCGGGCACGTCGAGCTCGTCCAGGAATCGCTCATGGACGCCGTGACGGGCCTCTCGGGCAGCGGGCCGGCCTACGTGTTCATGCTCATCGAGGCGCTGACCGACGCGGGCGTCAAGCAGGGCCTACCACGCGCGGTCGCCCTCAAGCTCTCCGCACAGACGGTCCTCGGGTCCGCCCGGCTCGTGCTGGAGACCGGCCGCCACCCGGCCATCCTCCGCGACGAGGTCACGACGCCCGGCGGGACGACCATCGCGGCCGTCGCCGAGTTGGAGCGCCACGGACTCCGGACGATGCTCATCGACGCCGTCGCCACGGCGACGGCGCGGAGCCGGGAGTTGGGGCAGGGGTAGAGGGAAAGTTTGGAGAGCCGAGTTTGAAGAGGACGCTCCGTTCACACCGCCACAGATGGACCCGGTCTCACCTCTCCAGACTCCAGACCCTCTCTGCCTGGGCATCCTCGGCGGCGGACAGCTCTGCCGCATGACGGCCGTCGCCGCGATCCGGCTCGGCGTGCGTGTCCGCATCCTTACGAACACCGCGACGGGTCCCGAGGCGGCGTTTGCCGATGTGACCGTGGGCGACTGGACCGACCCCGACGTGCTCCGTACGTGGGTGGCCGGGTGCACGGCCGTCACCGTCGAAAGCGAGTGGGCTCCCGTGGAGCGTCTCGCCGAGGTTCTCCCGCCCGGAATCGCCGTGTGGCCGTCGACCGAGACGCTCCTCATGGTCCGGCACAAGGGCCGCCAGCGCGACGCCCTCGCCGCGGCGGGCCTGCCGCAGCCGCGCTACGCCCGGACGGCGACGCTCGCCGAGGCGCAGGGCGCGGCGGAACGGTTCGGCGGGGCCGTCGTCGCCAAGCGCTTCGAGGGCTCGTACGACGGCTACGGCAACGCCACGTGCCGCACGCCCGCGGAGGTGTCCGATGCCTGGGCGACCCTCGCGGGAATGGACGGCCTGCTCGTCGAGGCGTTCGTCCCATTCGAGGCCGAGGCGGCCGTGACCGTCGCGCGAAGCCCGGCGGGCGAGACGGCCGTCTACCCGCTCGTCCGGAGCGAGCACCGCGACCACCGGCTCCACGCCGCATGGCTCCCGTCCGGCCTCCCGGCCGAACAGGAGGCGAACGCGCAGCGCGTCGCGGTCGCCATGCCGAGGCCCTCGGGACGGTCGGCGTGGCCACGGTCGAGGTGTTCCTGCTACCCGGCGGTGAGGTGCTCGTCAATGAGGTCGCGCCGCGGCCGCACAACACGGCCCACGGGACGATCGAGGCGTGCCACACGTCGCAGTTCGAGAACCACGTCCGCGCCGTGCTCGGGCTCCCGCTCGGGAGTGCGGCGCTCCGCGTCCCGGCGGCCTGCACCGTCAACGTCCTCGGAACGGTTGCGGGAACGTCGGCGCCCGATCTCGCTGCGGCGCTGTCCGTTCCATGTGTCACCGTCCACCTCTACGGGAAGTCCGCGTCGCGTCCCGCCCGCAAGATGGGGCACGTCACCGCGACGGCCACGACTGCCGACGAGGCCCGGCGGCTCGCCGAGAGCGCCGCGTCGCAGATCGTGCTGTAGCGCGCGAGGCGATCTTCCAGCGCTCCCCGTCCAACACCCGCTGCCCATGCCCTCCCCACTCGTCGGCGTCGCGATGGGCTCCGACTCGGACTGGCCCACGATGGAGGCCGCGGCCGACGTGCTCCGCGAGTTCGGCGTCCCGTTCGAGGCCCGCATCCTCTCGGCCCACCGGACGCCCGACGCGATGGCCGACTACGCCCGAACGGCGGCTGCGCGCGGGCTCAAAGTGATCGTCGCCGGGGCGGGCGGGGCGGCGCACCTGCCCGGCATGATCGCCGCGTGGACGACGCTCCCCGTCGTCGGCGTGCCGGTCG
>JANPJI010000573.1:0-6949 GCA_031425425.1 Rubricoccaceae bacterium | reverse complement strand
CCGCCCTCCGAAGCCGGGGGGCGTCCGCCCCGGGCGCGATGGGAACGGGTTTCTACGGCGCCCGAAAGCGGGGCTGAGGAGCCTGCCCCTAACGGGGCGGGGCGGGCCCCGGATTTTACGGGCGCCGGCCGCGCTCCGTTCGGGGCAGGCTCGTCAGCCCGGCTTGCGGGCGACGAAGAACCCGTAGCGCATCGCGCCCGTGGCGTACGCCGCGCGGATGCGGAGGACGGTGAACGCGAAGGCCCGCTCGGTCTGCGTCGCGTCCCGGAGGAAGCGCCGGTAGCGCGCGTCCGTCGCGATGCCCCGCGCGACGCGCGCCGCGACGACCGTCCACGTCCGCGCCACCCGCCGGCTCCAGTCCTCCTCGCGCTCGACCGTGAGGCCCGCGGCCTCCAGCCACGCGCGGTTCTCGAACGCGCTGCCCATGCCGGCGAGGCGGCCCTCGCGGCAGATCGGCTCCAGCAGCCAGCGCGTCTCGGCCGGCCGGGGACGCTCGCGCGTCATCCAGACGCACAGCACGAGCCGCCCGCCGGGGCGCAGCACGCGCGCGGCCTCGGCGAAGACGCGCGGCCTCTCCGGCATGTGAGTCGTGCTCTCGACCGCCCACGCGGCGTCGAAATGGGCGTCGGGGAGGCCGTTGGCGAGCCAGTCGCGGACGACGAACTCGGGGGCCTGGACGCCCGCGGGAACGGTCCGCGCCCGTGCGACCGCCGCCTGCGCCGCCGACAGCGTCAGCCCGACGACCTGCGCGCCCGTCCGGACCGCCGCGAGGTGCGCCGTCGCCCCGTACCCGCATCCGATGTCGACCGCCCGCTGGCCGTGCCCGACACCCGACGCCTCGATCACACGGACGGCGAGGGCGTCCGTCGCCGCCGCGACGGTTTCGCGGCCGGTCTCGAACAGGCCGTGGTGGACATGGTCGCCCCAGACCTCGCGGTAGAACGCGTCCAACTCGTCGTAGTGGTGTCCCGTCGCGTCGGCGGCGAGGGCGGAGCGCGGGACGACCATGGCGGCGGGGTCAGAAGAGGACGCGGGCGCGGATCGTCGCCGGCACGCGGAGCAGCGCCGCGAGCGCCTCGTCGGACGACGCCGTATCGACGTCCACGACGACGTAGCCGACCTCGCCGCGCGTCTGGAGCACCTGCGCCGCGACGTTGGCCCCGATGTCGGAGAAGACCGCGTTGACGGCGCTCATCACGCCGGGCACATTCTGGTGGACGTGCAGCAGGCGGTGGTGGCCGGGGTGCGGCGGGAGTGCGACCTCGGGGAAGTTGACCGACGAGACCGTGCTCCCGTTGTCCGAGTAGCGCACGAGCTTCTCGGCGACCTCGGTCCCGATGTTGGCCTGCGCCTCGACGGTGCTCCCACCGACGTGCGGCGTGAGGATCGCGCAGTCGAGCCCGCGGAGCGGGCTCTCGAACGAGTCATCGGTCGTGCGCGGCTCGACGGGGAACACGTCCACGGCCGCGCCGGCGAGGTGGCCCGAGGCGAGCGCGTCGGCGAGCGCGTCGAGGTCCACGACCTGCCCGCGCGAGGCGTTGATCAGGACGGCCCCGCGCTTCATGGCCGCGATCTCGGCGCGGCCGATCAGGCCCGTCGTCTCGGGCGTCTCGGGCACGTGGAGCGTCACGGCGTCGGCGGCATCGAGGAGCGCGTCGAGCGAGCCCGCGGGCGTGGCGTTGCCGATGGCGAGCTTGGCGGCGGTGTCGTGGTACACGACGCGCATCCCGAGCCCCTCGGCGAGGACCGACAGCTGCGCGCCGATGTTGCCGTAGCCGACGATGCCGAGCGTCTTGCCGCGCGCCTCACGCGCCCGGCCGACGTTCTTGGCCCACTCGCCGCGGTGGGCCGCAGCGCTCTTGGCCGGCACGTCGCGGAGCAGCAGGATGGCCTCGGCGAGGACCAGTTCGGCCACGGAGCGCGTGTTCGAGTACGGCGCGTTGAACACGGCCACGCCGCGCCGCGCGGCGGCGTCGAGGTCGATCTGGTTGGTCCCGATGCAGAACGCGCCCACGGCGACGAGCTTCTGGGCCGCCTCAAACACGGGGGCGGTGAGCTGGCTCCGCGAGCGGATGCCGAGAAAGTGAACGTCGGCGACGAGCGCCATCAACTCGCCCTCCGGGACGGTCCCGCTGCGCAGCTCGACGTTCTCGTAGCCCGCGCGGCGGAACGCCTCGACGGCCGTCTCGGAGACGCCTTCGAGCAGGAGGACCTTCAGGCGGGACTTGTCGAACGAGACCATCGGCGCGGGAAGCAGGGAGATTCGGGCCAGTAGCCAGTGGGCATCGGGTGAACCCGAACCGGTGGCCAGTGGCAGGTGAGCGAGCGAGAATGTTGGCGGCCGTGGGCCGTGGCACCCACGTCACTGGTTGACCCCCACCCTACATCTTGTCATCCTGAACTTGATTCAGGATGACAATTGAAAGAGAGAAGCGTCGTCATCCGGCGAGCGGTCGCTACGGCGTGCTCGCAGAAGGTAGAGCCCGCCGCTCGGCTACTCCCCGACCCAGCCCGTCAGCGCCCGGATCAGGCGCGCGTTCTCGGCCGCGTGCCCGTGCTGCGCCTCGATGTTGACGTACGGCCGGTCGTTCTGTGCGGCCCACACAGAGAGCGAGCCGTCGTCCGTCATCGCGCCGTTGTCCTGCAGGATGGCGTTGACGCCCGATGCGACGACGGCGTCGAAAAGCGAGCGCGTGGTGACGAACACAAAGTCGTCTAGGTCTGCCCCCGGCGCAAGAAACACGTCGGCCGCCTCGCGGGCGTCGGACCCGCCCGGGGCGTAGCCAGTGGCCGAGTAGTTCGCCTCGGTGTTGTTGTGGAGCGCCACGACGACGGCAGGCGTCCCGTAGACGGCGAGGAGCGTGTCGGCGAACGCGGCGACGGCGGCCCGCGCCGCGGGCGTGTCGCGGGAGAGCGCCGCGAGCGTCCGCGCGCGCCCGGCCGGCGTAAAGATGCGGTTCGGGTCCACCGTGTACGCCTCGCCACCCATGCGGAACGACAGGTTGCGCGCGCCGGTGTGGCGCACCTCGACGAGGCGCCCGCCCGCTCGCGACAGCACGGCGAGCGCCGCCTCGGCCGCTGTGTCCTCGTCGTCGTGGACGTTCACCGCGGACCAACACGCGCCGGCACATGGCCGCTCGGTGATCCGCAGCTCGACCGGCGTCTCGCCGATCCGGACGGCGACCGACCGGACCGTCACGGCGCTGTCCGCGACCGTGCTATCCGCGAGGGCACCGCCGCTCGTAACGACCGAGTCGGCCCGGCGGTCGCGCGGGTCGGGCGTCGCGGGCGGCTTGCCGGACTGCGCGCACGCGGGCGCGGCGAGGAGCAGAAAGAGGACGGAGCGGAGCATGGACGCAGGAACGCAGGAACGCAGGAACGCAGGAACGCAGGAACGCAGGAACGCAAGATGGCTCGGCTACAAGCTCCTGTACCGGCGTGCTCAGTCTTCTTCTTCGACCGGCGCGGCGTCGTCCGGCACCGAGGCGTCGGCGGCGGCGAGGATGGCGGCCAGGAAGGCGTCGGCGTCCGCGCCGGGCGTCCAGCGGACCTGCCGCCCGCTGTCGGGGTGGAGCCGCATCCACGATGCCAGCGTGCGCATCTCGTCGACGTCGGGGCGGAGGTGGGACTCGGGCGGCGGGCGCTGCGCGTCGAACGTCTCGGCGAGCGCCTCGCGGAGCGCGTCGAGCCCGCTCGGGCGGACCGTGTGGGCCGGGACGCGGATGCCGAGGTCGGTCCGGTCCGGCGCCTCGTCATCGGGGCCGCCCCCGTCGCCGACGACGTACTCCATCTCCGGGACGGGCTCGGAGGCGCCGACGGGCAGGTCCACGCGCGCCGCGAGGCGGCCGTGGCGGATGAGGAACAGCTGCGCGCCGCCGTCTGCCCCGGCGTAGCCCGGCGCGAGCGGCTCCACGAGGACCGCGTCGTGCTCGTGGACCGCCGAGGCGACGGTCTGCTGCCGCCCGATGGCCCGCTGGAGGCGCCGGAGCTGGTCGCGGTACCACCCGGCGGACTCGAACTCGTGGGCCGCCGCCGCCTCGCGCATGGCCGTCTCCACCGAGGCGAGCGCGTCGCTGTTGCGGCCCGTCAGGAAGGCTCGGACGCGCTCGACCTGGTCGCCGTACGTCCCGTCGTCACCGACGCAGGGGGCCGAGCAGCGGCCCATCTGGTGGTAGAGGCACGGCCTGCCGAGGGCGAACACGGGGTCGTCGCACTCGCGGAGGCCGAACAGGCGCGAGATGAGCTCGACGAGTTCCTCGGCCTGCCCGCGGCGGCCGAGCGGGCCGTAGTACTCGGCACCGTCGTGCGCGATGCGCGGCGTCCAAGTCAGCGTCGGGTAGGCGTGGCGCGTGTCGAGCCGCAGGAACGGGTAGTCGCGGTAGCGCCGGAGCGCGCGGTTGTAGACCGGCAGGTAGGTCTTGATGAGACGCGACTCTTCGAGCAGCGCCGACAGTTCGGTCCCCGTCTCGCGCCACGTCACGTCGCGGACGTCGCGGAGCAGCTTCTTGGTCTTCGGCGGGTGGCTGTCGACGCCCGTGAAGTAGCTCCGGACGCGGTTGCGAAGGCTCTTGGCCTTGCCGATGTAGATCACGCGGCCCTTGCCGTCGCGCATGAAGTAGACGCCCGGGCGGTCCGGCAGCAGCGGCAGGCGCGTCTCGCGGATGCGCGCGATGTGCGTCGCCTCGCGGCGCGTCTCGACGTAGCGCTTGCGCTGGAAGCCGAGCAGGTCGTCGAGCGTCTCGACGGCGAACTCGATGCGGAGACGGTCCAGCAGGATCTGGAGCAGCTCCGCCGTCGCGGCGGCGTCGCCGAGGGCGCGGTGGCGGCCGTCGACGGTGATCCCGAAGTGGGCGGTGAGGCCGCTCAGGCCCTTCGAGGGCAGGCCCGGGAGCAGACGCCGCGCGAGGCGCAGCGTGTCCAGGGCCGCGTTGCGGATCGGCGGCAGCCCGGCCTCGTCCATCGCGACGTCCAGGAAGCGGGCGTCGAAGGGCAGGTTGTGGGCCACCATCACGTCGTCGCCGAGGAAGGCCGCGAAGCGCGGCATGACGGCGTCGGCCGTCGGCTGCTCGAAGACCATCGCGGTCGAGATGCCCGTCAGCCACGTGATGCGGTTGGGGACGGCCCGGCCGGGGTCGATGAGCTGCTGGAACGTGTCCACGACCTGCCCGCCGACGACGCGGACGGCCCCGATCTCGATGAGGCGGTCCTCGCCCGCCCGCGAGCCTGTGGTCTCGGTGTCGACGACGACGAACGGGGTCTGGTCCAGCGTCAAGCGCGCGGCGTCGGTGCCGTGGAAGGGGGCGCGAAGTCTACGACGGCGCGGTGACGCCGGGCGGTCACACGCCGCGCCGAGACGGTGCAGAGCCGGGGAGCGGGTCCGCGCTACTCTCCCGGACCCCGACGCCCCGCCGATGCCGCTCTCCCCTCTTCTCGCGGCCGCGTTCGTGGCCCTCGCGGCCGCGATGGCCGCCGTGTTCGTGCTCGGTACCCGGTTCGCGCCGGTCACCGGGGACCGCCCGTCGGACCGTGCCGGCGCGACGCGCCTCGCGCTCGCCGTCGCGGCGGTCTACCTCGGCGTCTCGGGGGCGCTGGCCGGGGCAGGTGTGCTCGCCGACGTCGACGCGCGTCCGCCGGCGGCGGCTCTCCTGCTGGTGACGCTCGGCGTCGGCACGGTCGGCGTGGCGTTCTCGCGCCTGGGCGACCGTCTGCTGGCGTGGCCGCTCGGCCTGCTCGTCGGCGTGCAGGCGTTCCGCGTGCTCGTCGAGGCGCTCCTGTTCGCGGCGCACCGCGCCGGGGCGGTCCCGGTCGAGATGACGTTCGCCGGGCACAACGTCGACATCTCGACAGGCCTGCTCGCGGCCGCAATCGGCGTGTGGGCGGGACGCGGAACGGTGCCGCGGTGGGTCGTGGTCGCGTGGAACGGGCTCGGGCTCGTCCTGCTCGTCGTCGTCGTGGCGACGGCGGCGAGTTCGGCGTTCGGGTTCGTCGAGACGACGCCGCGGCTGACGCTGCCGACGGCGTGGCCGGGCGTGTGGCTGCCGGCGTGGCTGGTCCAGCTCGCCTTTCTGGGGCACCTGCTCGTGTTCCGCGCGCTCCGCCGCGCCCGTCAGCCGGGATGACCGCCGGGCCGTGTCACCCAGCCGGGCCGTCGATGGGGAGGCAGACCTCGAAGTCGGTCCGGCCGGGCGCGCTGCGGACGCTCAGCCGGCCCTCGTGCTGCGTCACGATGCGCCGCGCGATGTCGAGACCGAGGCCCGTGCCCTCACCCGGGGCCTTGGTCGTGAAGAACGGCTCGAAGATGCGAGCCTGCACGTCGGCCGGGATGCCCGGCCCGTCGTCGACGATGTCGATGTAGACGAGGGTGCCTTCGCGACGGGTCGTCACGTCGAGGGTACCGCCGTCCGAGACGGCGTCGAGCGCGTTGTCGAGGAGGTTCGTCCAGACCTGGTTCAGTTCGCCGGGGTAGGCCGAGACGGCCGGAACGTCGGCCGCGTAGTCGCGGCGCACGGCGACGTTCTTGTCGCGGACGGTGTGGCCGAGCATGGTCAGCGTCGAGTCCAGGCCCTCGTGGACGTCGACGGGCTGGCGGCCCTGCGCGCCGTCCATGTGCGTGTAGCTCTTCACCGAGGCGACGAGGCCAGAGATGCGCCCGGCGGCGCTCTCGATCTGGCCCAGCAGGCGGTCGGCCGCCAGGACCTTCTCGGTCCACAGCAGCACGTCGGCAAGGGCCGTCTCGGGGACGTGCGTGGCGAGGCGGTCGAGGGCGTCGGGCGAGACGCCCTCGTCGGCGAACGCCTCGGCGACGACGTAGGCCTGGGGCACGCCGCGGGCGTCGAGCCAGTCCGCGAGGGCGTCCTCGCGCTCGGAGCGCTCGACGGTGGTGAGCGTGCCGGGCGTCGGGGCGGCGCACGAGAGGAGCGCGCCGCGCGCGGCGACGAGCGCGGCCGGC
>JANPJI010000572.1:0-3068 GCA_031425425.1 Rubricoccaceae bacterium | reverse complement strand
GAGCTCGGGAATCCGCGCGGGACTCGACGTAGGGGCGGCGCGGCTGATCGCGGTCTCGGGGGGGGCGACGATGCGGCGGGATTGAGCGAGGGCTCCCACGTCGGTGACGAGCATGAGCTTGGCCCTCTTCCCTTTCCGGGTGAGCCCTACGCAGGCGCCCCCCTGGGCGGGGCGTCCGCCCGCCCTGCCGGGACGAACGTGCCGTCCAGGAACGCCTCGGCCCAGCGGAGCTTCGACCCGGCGTCGAGCGAGGCGAGGAACGCGCGCCAGATCCGCTCCCACGTCCCGTCGGCCTCCCAGCGGCCGAGCCGTCGCCAGGCCGTCGAGGGGTGGACGCGGTAGGTGGGCGGGAGGTCGGCCCACCGGCAGCCCGACAGCATGACGAAGAGGATGGCGTCGAGGACGGCGCGAACGGTCGCGTGGTGGACGTAGTCCGCCTTGAACTTCCCCGTGCTCTTCTGGCTGATGAGGCGCGGCGGGATCGGACGGCACGTCAGGCGACCGCGCGTGACGGCTCGGCGGCGCGCCCTTCGGCGATGCGGCCGCCGACCCACGCCCACAGCATCGTCGGGACGACGCCCGTAGCGAGGTACCACGCCGGCGGGCCGTCCCTCATCGCCCACGCCGACGCGACGTTCAGGACCGTCCCGAGCACGCCGACCGTGAGCGCGTGCGCCATCGGGCGGCTCGGCGCGAGGCGGCCGGCGAGCCAGCAGCCGAAGACGGCGTAGACGCCGACGTAGAGGAGTTGGACCGCTCGTGCGGCGTCGGTCGCGGGGTTGCCGTCGACGTCGAGGGCGCCGGGCCACACGCGCGCGGCCAGCGTCCCGGTCCCGAAGGCAAGGGCGCCGATGACCACGAAGCCGGCGACGACGGCGAGGATGCTGCGGAGGGTACTGGGCATGGGGAGCTCCGAGGAGGCGGGGGGTGAGGGAGGGGATGGCCGACACCGGTTGGGTCCGCCGGTCTCGGCGCAGACGTACGGCGGGCCTGGTGCCACCTGTCCGTCACCCCCGCTCGGCTCCCTCGGGAATCTGGCAGGGGCCGCTCACCGGTCCATACAGTTCATATCCATACCCGCCCGCAGCATAACGGGCGAGTCCTGCCCGTAAACCGGCCGGGCCTCTCGGAACGCACTTGCCCGACCGGTTCAGTCCGGCCCGTAGGTCGCCACCAGAATCCCGATCAGCACCGCGACGACACCGACGAGCCGCGAGGCGGCCCCGTAGGCGACGACCGACTGGAGCGCGTCCATGATCCGCGCCTCGACGGGGTCTCCGGCGACGCGCGTGCGCGTCCGGCGCATGGCCATGATCTGTCGCCGGATGCCGACGCCGACGCCCGCCGTCGCCGCGGCGACGATGGCCGCCGTGAGCTCCGGCGCGAGCCACGTCGCGAGGACGAGCGCCAGCAGGCCCGTCCCGAGCCCGACGAGCGCCTCGGCGCAGGCGATGAGGACCTGACGCCCGAGGCCGGGGTCGAGCACGAGCAGCCGGTTGGTGATGTCCCACCCCGTCGTCGGCGAGGCGACGGCCCCGGCGAGGAAAACGGCGACGGCGACGAGGGCACTCAGGAGGCCGCTCACTGCGATCCACCCAGCAGGTCCGCCGCGGCCTGTTCCGCCAGCGCGTCCGCCGCCTCGGCGGTGGACGCCTCGGTGTAGATGCGCAGGATGGGCTCGGTGTTCGAGGCGCGGACGTGGACCCACCCCGCCTCGGTGTCCACCTTCACCCCGTCGACCGTCGAGACGCGGGCACCCGGTTGCGCCACCGCGCGGGCGGCGTAGGCGTCGAGGAGCGCGCGGGCGTCCATCGCGGGGGTGAGGGCCGCCTTGTGCTTGGCGATGGCGTACGCCGGCAGGCCGGTCCGGACGTCGCTCAGCGCCTGGCCTGTCTCGGCGAGGTGCTGGAGCACGATCGCCGTCCCGACGAGCGCGTCGCGGCCGTAGTGCAGGCCCGGCACGATGACGCCGCCGTTGCCCTCGCCGCCGATCACCGCCCCGACACGCTGCATCGCGCGGACGACGTGGATCTCGCCCACGGCCGACCGTTCGACGGTCTGCCCGTAACGCGCCGCGACGTCCTCGATGGCGCGGCTGGACGACAGGTTGGTCGCGACCGGCCCGGGCGTCTTGCCGAGGATGAAGTCGGCCGCGACGACCTGCGTCAGTTCCTCGCCGAAGAAGCGCCCCCCGTCCTCGACGAACGCGAGCCGGTCCACGTCCGGGTCCACCACGATGCCGAGGTCGGCCCCGGTCTCGCGGACGCGCGCGGTGATCTGACCGAGGTGGGCCGGGAGCGGCTCGGGGTCGTGCGCGAAGCGCCCGGTGACCTCGGCGTTGAGCACCTCGACGTCCGTCACGCCGAGGGCAGACAGCATCGCCGGCAGGGCGAACGCGCCAACTGAGTTCACGGCGTCTACGACGACGCGGAAGCCGCGCGCGCGGATCGCCTCGACGTCGATGAACGGCAGTTCGACGATCTTCTTGATGTGGTATGGGAGCAGGTCGTCGGTGACGTAGCCACCGACCCCCTCGTAGCCCACCGTCTGCGAGGCGACGCCGCCGGCGGGTCCGTCGGCGAGTGCGAGCACCTCCGCGCCTTCGTCGGGGCCGAGAAACTGGCCCTGGCGGTCGAGCAGCTTCAGCGCGTTCCACTGCGCCGGGTTGTGGCTCGCCGAGAGGATGACCGCCCCATCCGCCCGGTGCTTGAGCACGCCCATCGCGACCGTCGGCGTCGTGGCGAGCCCACCGTCCACGACGTCGCAGCCGGCGGCCTGGAGCGTCGCCGTCACGATCCGCGCGCAGACGTCGCCCGTCACGCGCCCGTCGCGGCCGACGACGACGAGCGGGCGGCGCTCGGTCTGGCGGCCGAGCCACGCGCCGGAGGCGGACGCGTAGCGGACGAGCACGGCCGGGTCGAGGGCGTCCCCGAAGACGCCGCGGATGCCGGCGACGGTGGCGAGAAGAGGCATGGAGACGACGGGAGGATGGAAGGACGGGACGACGGGAAGAATCCAGGCACACGCGCCGAAGCAAAGGGGGAATATCCCTCCGGTCCCTCCGTCCC
>JANPJI010000571.1:0-4581 GCA_031425425.1 Rubricoccaceae bacterium | reverse complement strand
CCGGTCCGGATGGCCTCGGGGTCGTGGAGGAGCTGCCCGGCAAACGTGCGCGCGTCGAGGCCGGCGTCGGCCAGCGACCGGGCGACGGCGGCGTCGCGGCGCGCGAGGTGCGGCTCGGCCGACGCCTGCCACACGACCCGGTCCGCGCCGGCAGCCCGGGCGACGTCGAGGAGCGTCTCGGCGGTGGGTCCGGCGCGGAAGACGAGGCGCGAGCCGCGCGCGTCGAGGTCGGCGGCGAGCGCCGTGAGCGATGCGTGGAGCCACCAGCGATGTGCCCCGCCCGGCTCCCACGGGGCTTCCTCGTCCGGTGCCCACACAAAGACGGGGACGACCGCGCCACGGGCGGCGGCGTGCGCGAGGGCGGGGTGGTCGGCGAGGCGCAGGCTGCGCGAGAGCCAGACGACGGTCGTGGACATGGAGTCGAAGGGGCGGGACGGGTGTTCGCCCCCTCGCCCGGCCGGGTTCCGCCTGTGTCAGCCGCCGCCGCGGAGGCGGGCGAGCGTCGCCTCGTCGAGGAGGTCCGCGAGGCTCGTGCCGCCCGAGGCGGCTCGGGGCTCGTCGCGGCGTCCGCCGTCGTCGCGCCGGCGTTCGTCGCGCCGGTTGTCGTCGCGTCGCGGCCCACCTGGCGGAGGCCCGCCACGGCGCGGCTCGTCTCTCCTGCGGTCGTCGCGGCGCGGCCCATCCGGGGGCGCTTTGGCGCGGGGCTCGTCGCGGCGCGGGGCGTTCGCCCGTGCGGTATTCGCCTGCGGACCCTCGCGCGGTCCGTCGCGGCGCGAGTCGTAGCGGCGCGATCCCGACGGCGGCGCGTCCGGGGACGCGCCAGGCTCGGCGGGCTCCGCCACCGGGTCCTTCCGCGTCGAGAGGTTGATCGTCTTCTGGACGACCGGGACGAACCCCTTCGGCCGCTTGGAGCGGGCCGGGCCGGAGCCTGTCGAGAGGTCCAGGGTGAAGCCGGGCCGCGGCGGTGCCGGCTGCACAGCGGGCGTCGGAGCGTCGGTCGTGGAGTCGTCGGCCGTCGGAGGGTCGGGCGTCGAGGCGTCGGGCGTCGAGGCGTCGGGCGAGTCGGACATGGCGGTAGGGGCGCTCAGGTGCCGGGGACGTGAGCGAAGACGGCCGCCTCGCCGGCGTCGTCGATCAGGAGGACGTCGTAGGGCTGGCGCGTGTCGCCCTGCTCCATGCCCGGCGAGCCGATGGGCATCCCCGGCACGGCGAGCCCGCGTGCGGTGGGTGCCTCGGCGAGGAGCCGCCGCACGGCGTCCGCCGGGACGTGCCCCTCGACGGCGTACCCGCCGACCGTCGCCGTGTGGCAGGCCGATAGGTCGCCGGGCATGCCGAGGCTGTCGCGGACGGCCGCGAGGCGGTCCGTGTCGACGGTCTCCACGCGGAAGCCCTGGCGCTCCATGTAGGTCGCCCACGTCGAGCAGCACCCGCACGTGGGGCTCTTGTAGACCGTCAGCAGCGGGGCGTCGGCCGCGGCCACCGCCGCAACAGGCGCGACGTCTACGGACGGGGCGACCTCGGGTCCGCAGGCCGTGAGGGAGAGCGCGAGGCACCCCGCGAAGAGAAATCGGGACATCGGAACGGGAAGAGTGTCGGCCTGCAACGCGCGAGAGGCACCTGTCGGCACGCCGCGGGCGTCTTGGACGAACGTTCGCCGGCTACGGCGTCTGGGGGGTCGTGCCGGCGGGCGTCGCGCCTCCCATCGTCGCCGGCGCGGCAGGCGTCGCGAGCGCGCCGGAGTTCGGCACGGCCGCCTCGCCCTGCGCGGCTGTCCCGAGGCGCGGCGTCGGGACGGGGGCCGTGGAAGCAGCCGGTGCTCCTCCGAGGGGCTCGACGACGATGTCGGCCGCCGCGGCGTCCTCGACGGCCATGCGGTGCGCCTCGGCACCGCCGTTGTCGGTGTGGCGCGGGGAGCCGCCGTCGGTGCGGCCCTCGAAGGTGCAGCCGGCAAAGGGGAGCAGCAGGGCGAGAGCGGCGAGGCGCGGCCCTGCGGTCAGAGTCGTGGACATGGCGTCGGGTGTCGGGAGAGGGCCGGAGAGGCCGGCGCGTATAATCTCGCACGCCTGCCCTGTTCCCTGCCCGCCTCCGACCCCGTGTCCCCCGAAGACGTCGCCCGCGCCCTTTCCGACGCCGACCCACGGCTCGCGCCTGTCATCGCCCTCGCCGGGCCGTTCGAGGCCGGCCGGACCGTCGACGAGACGGCGACGGCGCTCGTGCGGTCGGTCGTCTACCAGCAGCTCTCGGGCAAGGCGGCCGCCACGATCCACGGGCGCGTGCTGGCGGCCTTCGGCGACGGTGAGACGCCCGATCCGGCCGCCCTGGCAGCCGGCCCAGACGAAGCGCTCCGCGCGTGCGGACTCTCGCGGGCCAAGGTGCTCGCCGTCCGGGACATCGCCGAGCGTGCCCTCGACGGCCGCCTGCCGGACCGCGCGCACCTCACGACGCTGCCCGACGACGAGGTCGAAGAGGCCCTCGTCGCCGTCCGCGGCGTCGGTCCGTGGACGGCCCAGATGCTCATGATGTTCACGCTCGGCCGGCCCGACGTGTGGCCTGCGGCCGACCTCGGCGTTCAGGAGGGCTACCGGCTGGTCTCCGGCGCGGACATCCGCCCGACGGTGGCGGCGCTCGCCGTGGAGGGCGAGCGCTACCGGCCGTTCCGGTCCGCCGCCGCGTGGTACCTCTGGCGGGCCGTGGACCAGGCGCGCGAGCGCCTCGACGCCGAGCGCCTCGAACGGGACGCTACCGGACGACCGTGAGCCGGGGCGCCTCGGAGAGACCGATGCCCGTGACGCGATGCAGGTGCATTCCCCGCCCCGGTGCCGCCGGCCGGACGCGAAGGTTCCTTCGTGGCGTTCCGGTGGCGGGCGCGTTGTAATCCGTCGGCCGATGCGCGACGGCGGGCACGCCCATCTGGCCAGCGATCTGGCGCTTCGCTGTCTCTTCACGATCCGGAGGTTAGAACTGCCTGGCGCGGCGGTCTTGTGACGCATCGGCCCCCCGCCACCAAGCCATTCCCGAGATGCTCCGCCTCGCCACCCTCGCCCTCGTCCTCGCCTCCGCTGCCACCCCGGCCGCAGCCCAGGGCGACGCCCTCCACGACCAGTCGATCGCGTGGCGCACCTACGCCGCGGCACGCCAGGCCCGCGTCCGTGTCTTCGCCAGCACCAGCGAGCGCCGCCCGACGACCGTCGTCGTCGACGACCGGGCCGACAACGGCGCGCCCATCACGGACGACGCCGGGTTCGTCGCGGACCTCATCGGCCGCGAACTGGGGTTCGACCCGACGGCTGCGACGTTCGTGTTCCGCTTTACCCCGGCTTCCTTCGCGGACGGGGCCGGCGAGAGCGGCAAGACGCTCCTGCTCCAGGCCACCTTCTCGCGCGGGGCCAGCGGAGCGCTCGGGGCATGCCAGTGGCGTGTCCTCACGGCCGACGGCCTCGACGACCTCACCGACCGCGCATTCCGGTAGCCATCCCGTTCGATTTCAGCAAATTGACGGGCCGAGGGCGAACGAAGGGTCTCGACTTTCATTTTTTATTGAAAGGGAGCTATTCTGTCGGGCGCGCGTTTGGAGCCCTACGTCTAGCCACACACCCCATGGAAGCCGCTCTCGCCACGACCCTCCGCCTCGACGAGCTCTCCGAGGCCATCCGCATCTCCCGCCAGACGCTCGTCCGGTGGACAGACCGCGGCCTCATCAGCGCCGAACTCGACTGGGGCGTGTCGGACCTCAACGTCCAGATGCGGCTCATCCAGCTCTCCGACGCGACGCTGGACTTCCTCCGCGGCTTCGCCGGCGAGTACCGCGACGACACGGTGAGCCGCACCGAAGCGCGCCGGCTGCTCAAGCTCATCGACCGCAACCAGGTCCAGAAGCTGATCCGTCAGGGCAGCATCAAGGCCCGCAAGGTCAAGGGCGAGACGCGCGTGAGCGTCGGGAGCGTCGAGGACTACCTGATGACGCTCGAAGAGGAGGCGTAGGGCGGACCGGCACGTCGGCCTCGGGCGATCTTCCGGTCTCTCGCGCCCGACTCCCGTGCCCCACCTCCTGCTCATCCTCGACGGCTACGGCATCGCCGAGGACCCGTCCGTCTCGGCCGTCGACGCCGCCCGCAAGCCGTTTCTGGACAGCCTGTTTGCGCGCTATCCGCACGGAACGCTGGAGGCCTCTGGGCGAGCCGTGGGCCTGCCGGTGGGGCAGATGGGCAACTCCGAGGTCGGCCATACCAACCTTGGCGCGGGGCGGGTCGTGTACCAGGACATCACGCGGATCGACCGGGCCATCGAGGACGGGACGTTCTTCGCGAACCCGGTCCTCGTCGAGGCGGCGCGGCACGCCCGCGAGGCCGGCGCGACGCTCCACCTGATGGGGCTCCTCTCGGACGGCGGCGTCCACGCGCACGTCGCCCACGTCGAGGCGCTGCTGGAGCTGGCGAAGCGCGAGGGCGTCCCGGCGGACCGCATTGCCGTCCACGCGTTCACCGACGGGCGCGACACGGACCCCCGCGGCGGCGCGGGCTACGTCCGCGCCCTCGACGCCGTCATGACGCGCCTCGGCGACGGCCACCAGCCGTACGGGCG
>JANPJI010000570.1:0-6798 GCA_031425425.1 Rubricoccaceae bacterium | reverse complement strand
GTACCGGCTGGCCGCCCTCCGGCAGTCCCGCCTTCTCGACACGGGTCCCGAAGCGGCCTTCGACCGGCTGACGACGCTCGCGCAGCGTCTGCTGAACGTTCCAGTCGCCCTGGTCTCGCTCGTCGACCGCGACCGGCAGTTCTTCAAGAGCCAGACGGGTCTTCCGGAGCCGCTGGCGTCGACCCGCGAGACGCCGCTGTCGCATTCGTTCTGCAAGCACGTCGCGGCGTCCGACGCCCCGCTGGCCGTCCCCGACGCCCGGTCGCACCCGCTCGTCTGCGACAACCCCGCGGTCCACGAACTCGGTGCCGTGGCCTACCTCGGCGTCCCGATCCGCAGCCCCGATGGCTATGCGCTCGGCTCGTTCTGCGCCATCGACGTCGTGCCCCGGGTGTGGACCGACCGCGACCGGGAGACGCTGCTCGACCTCGCGGCGATGGCCGAGAGCGAGATCGCCCTCCGGGCCGAACTCGCCGCGCACGCGCGGACCGAGGCGCAGTACCGGGCGCTCTTCGAGGCGTCGCCGGACGCCGTCCTCGTGCTGGAGCCCGAGACCGAAACCGTCCTCGACGCCAACGGCCCCGCCTGCGCGCTGTATGGTCGAACGCGCGAAGAACTGGTCGGGTCGACGATGAAGCGGGCGTCGGCCGACCCATCGGGCGGCGAAAATGCCGTTTCGCAGATGCTCGCCGAGGGCGGGGCTACCCGGTTCGAGTCGGTCCATCGGCGTGCCGACGGAACCCTGTTCGACGTCGCCATCAGCGCTTCGGTGGTGCGGCTCGGCGACCGGCCGGTCGTGCTGTCGGTCAACCGCGACGTGACGGAGAGGAACCAGAAGGAGCAGACGCTGCGCGCGAGCGAGGCGCGGTTCCGGCTGCTCGCCGACACGGCGACGGACGTCATCCTGAATGTCGACGCGGCCGGCAGAGTGCAGTACGCCAACCGAGCCGTCGAGGCCGTGTTCGGGTACCCGCCGAGCGAGCTGACCGGGACGCCGCTGGCGCGGCTGATGCCGGCTGGCCTCCGCTCGGGGCACCACGCCGGGATGGCGAGCTATGTCCGGACCGGCGAGCGGCGCGTCGCCTGGGGGGGAGTCGAGACGCGGGGGCTGCGCCGCGATGGGAGCGAGTTCCCGATCTCGATCTCGTTCGGCGAGTACGCGCTCGACGGCGAGCGGTACTTCACGGGCATCATCCGCGACACGACGGCTCAGCACGAGGCCGAGCGGTCGCTCCGGCTCCGCGAAGCCCAGTTCCGCCAGATCGCCGAGGCGCTCCCACAACTCGTGTGGACCGCCCAGCCGGACGGCACCGTGGACTTCTTCAACAGCCGCTGGTACGACTACACCGGCCAGACGCACGGGACGTGGACATGGGGGGCGGCCGACCACCCCGACGACGCCGCGCGGAGCCTCGCCCAGTGGACGCACTCGCTCGAGACCGGAGAGACCTACGAGATGGAGATCCGTCTCCGTCGCGCCTCCGACGGGGCCTATCGGTGGTTCATCGGGCGGGCCGAGCCGGTGCGCGGCGACGACGGCGAGATCATGCAGTGGTTCGGAACGTGCACGGACATCCACGACGTGTATGAAGCCCACGAACGGCTCCGCCTCACCGGCGAGCGGCTCCGCCTCGTCCAGCGCGCAACGACCGACGTTATCTGGGACCTGGACGTCGAGTCCGGTATGCTCACGTGGGACTCCAACATCGCTGAGGTGATGGGCTGGGAGGATGCGGTGGCCGGCACCAACCTGGCATGGTGGGAGGCCCGGGTCCACCCGGAGGACCTGGGCCGCATCGCGCCCTCGTTCTACGACGCTCTGGAATCCGAGGAGATGGTCTGGCAGGAAGAGTACCGGTTCAGGCGCGCCGACGGCACCTATGCCTTTGTCCTCGACCGCGTGTCCATCGTCCGGCACCCCGACGGCAACGCCGTCCGCGTCGTGGGGGCGATGCTGGACCTCAGCGAGCGGAAAGTATTCGAGGCCGACCTGATCGCTGCACGCGAAGTCGCCGAGGCTGCTGCCCGTCTCAAGACCGCCCTGCTGGCCAACATGAGCCACGAGATCCGGACGCCGCTGACGGCCATCCTCGGGTTCGCCGAAATCCTGGCGGCCGAAGTCCCGCCGGACCTGCGGGAGTACGCGGAGGTCATCGAGCGGGGCGGCCGGCGGCTGATGAGCACGCTCAACTCGGTCCTCGACCTCGCCCAGATCGAGGCGGGCGAGTTCCGCATCGCGTCCGAGCCCGTGGATCTCCTCGCCAAGGCGGAGGCGGCGTGCGCCGCCCTCCGGCCTCTCGCCTTCGCGAAAGGGCTGGAGATCTGTGTCGTCGGGCCGTCCGTCCGCGCGTCCGCGGACCCGGATGCAGTCGGACGGGTCCTCAACAACCTCGTCGGCAACGCGGTGAAGTTCACCGACCACGGATCGGTGACCGTCGAGGTCGGCGGGTCGGGCGAGTGGGCGTGTCTGCGCGTGGCCGATACCGGGGTCGGCATCGCCCCCGTGTTTCTGCCGCACCTCTTTTCGGAGTTCAAGCAGGAGAGCGAGGGGGACGGCCGGACCCACGAGGGGAACGGCCTCGGGCTGGCGATCACGCGCCGGCTCGTCGGCCTGATGGGCGGCGAGATCGCTGTCGAGAGCGAGTTGGGGGCGGGAAGCGCGTTCGTGGTCCGGCTCCCACGTGCGCTGGAGCACGCCGTCGCGGCGTGAAGGCCCCTCCAGTGGGACGGGCATGACTTCGACCCTCGGGTCGTCGACTCGCTCGTCGTCGGGTTCTCTGGCGCGGACACGAGCCTCGCCGAGCGCGGGCTCTTGTAGACGGCCCGTCATCCACAGAGGGGGCGGCCTCCCGGTCGCCGCTCCCCGAACGGACGAGACTCCCAACTCGTGGTGGCTCAGCGGCCGCGAGCTGTGGAATCCGGCCTCTTGCCGTCGGCGATGTCGCTCGTCGTGCGGCGTGAGCCGGACTCCACCCCGTCGCGGAGTCCGTCTCGGTCGCGACCAGGGCAGGCAGCGACATCCACCACGACTCTCACCAAAGCGCTGATGATTTCGGCCCGTTCAGACGGTCCGGGCCGGCCCCGGACCCGCAGGAGTGGCCGATGCTCGCGTGTGAGCCTCGTCGCGTCGTCGCAGGCGACGATGTCCGCGGCCCGCCGTGTGAGGACCGGGCAACCGGGGCTGGGCCAAAAGCCCTGCCGGTCCCCCGGCCGGCAGCGGACTTTTCTCGACACAGGGGCGTGGGGCGAAAGATACCTAAGTCAATTTCAGGACTACGCTTAGAAGGTCGCTGAGGCACCTTCCGGCAGGAGGGGCCGGGGGGAGAGGCACGGGCGAGGCGAGCTCGAGTCGGTTCCGGGTACATGGACGTAACAATCAACGGGGGTGAACGGGCGTCGGTTCACCGTGGACAGGTAGGGAGCGGTGGTTGGTGACCGAGGGATTACCGGGGAGCCTCCCGGCTACCCTGAGCAGACCCAGCACCGCAATGCAGCAGACGTTCCTCGCCGTCCTGGGCCTCGCCCTCATCTCGGTCGTCTCTTTCAACACCAACCGTGACCGCGTCGAACGGCAGCAACGGACGGTCGGGGGGGAGTTGACGTCGCAGGCGCGGGGGGTCGCTGGAGAGGTGCTGGACCATATCGCCCGCTACCCTTTCGACGGGAGCCCCGCCACCACGCCGTCAGGCTTCACGCCAGCGGCCGCCTTCGGGCCGCCCGGGCGTGCCTTCGGAGACCCCGCCATCGCCGACATCGACGACTTTCACGGCGTGGCGCCCCACGTGGTTGAGCGCACCCGGTACAACCCCCAGGCACGTCGCGACGAGGTGTTGACGTACACCGTTTCCGTCGCGGTCCGATATCTCGTCGTCTCGTCCACCGCGGCCGTCCCCTCCGGGGGGGCGGCCACGTTCTACAAGGAGGTGACCGTCACCGTGCGCCACCCGCAGATGAGGGCTCCCGTCGCCCTGTCCCGCGTGTTCTCCTACCGCGCCTGACCCTATGAACGTCGTCCTCGACCATATCGGCGCCGTCCTCGTTGGCTCTGTAGTCCTCCTCATCGCGCTCGGCACCGTCGTGCAGCGTTCGGAGGACGGGGTTGACGCCGTACGCTCCCACGCCGTGCAGAGCGATCTCAGCTCGTTCACCGACGCGCTGGAGGTGGACCTCGATAACGTGGGCGTGAGACTCCCGGTCGGCGTCGCCCCCGTCGTGGAACTGACGCCGGACCGGTTCGCCTTTTACGGCCTCAGCGGGCCGGGCGGCGTCCCGTCCCTGATCGAGTACGTGCGGACGGCGACGGGAGTGGCCGACGGTCAGACCACGTACCGCGTCGAGCGCCGTGTCGGAGGGGCCAGGACGGGCGGCGCGGCGCCGCGGACGGTCGTCACGTTTCCCCTCCTGGAGGAGAGCGGGGCGCCGGTGAGCGCCGCGCGTTCCGCCGACCTCCGCCAGATCCGGGTCCGCGTCGAGCGGCCGGCCCCGTTCAGCCGCGGCGGCGGGGCGTCCACGCGCGAGGTACTCCGCCGTGCTGCGTGGGAGACGACCGTCCGCCCGCTCCCTCTCCAGCGCCGCTAGCAGCGCTGGATCTCCATCCTCAGGCCTGACCCGACTTCCCTATGGGACGCTACTTTCTCCTCCTCGTCGCCGGGCTGGGGGTGGCCGGTGGGATTCTCTCCCGAAACGCCCTCAGCACCGACACCTTCTCCGCCGCTCGCCGCGCCGAGTCGGAGTCAGGTACCGTGGCCCGGGAGGCCGCCGAGAGCGGGTTCGCCGTCACGATGGGAGAGGTCGCCCGTGCCTTCCAGGCCCGTCCTGTCGTTCGAGGCGTGAGCCTAGACGGGGGGGCCGGCGGAGCCTATGATGCCGCCGCGACGGAGACAGGGAGGGGCCCCCTCGCCATCGACGTGACGGGGTACCTCGGCGATGCCCGTCACCAGATTGTCGGGGAGGCCATGCCGCTCGCCACGATCGGCGCCCCGCTCGTAATCGCGTCCGAGAGCGCCACCTTCGCCCCGAACGGCTCGCTCTTTGAGATCCGCGGGGCAGACCACCGGCAGCCGGGAGCCATCGGGCAGGTGGCACCCCTGATACTAGGATCTGGTCGGACGGGGAACGCTGTTCGGGCGTCGAACAGCGGCCTGGCCTCCGCCTTCACCGCCCCCCTCACGGCCGCCATGCGCCCCCGTCTCAGCGGCATGCAGCCCGCGGCCGACGTCTCCGTGGGCGCGCTCCCACCGGTCGTGACGGCCATTTACGACCAAGCGCTCACGGTTGGGACCCGCTTTTCCGGGAGCACCAACTTCTCCAACCGGACCCTGGGCGCGCCGGGCTCCCCCGTCGTCTACGTGGTGGAAGGGAACGTCGAGCTCAGCGGCACCACGCGGGGGTACGGCCTCCTCGTCGTCCAGGGCGACTTCAAGATGAAGGACACCGCCCGGTGGGAGGGCGTCGTCCTCGTCCAGGCCGACTCCGACGAGCGGCTCAGCGTCGGGATGGAGCGGAACGCGACACTCGTCGGCTCTCTCGTGCTGTTCGGGGTCGAGGACCGCTACGATGACGGTGACGTGGGGCTCCCCGGCGGCCACTTCGACGTCGACGTCTTCACCCGGACGGCCAGCGGGATGAGGCGGGCGTACCACAAGCACCAGTACGACGACTCGTACAACGTCACGCACGTCGACCTCCTGGCGGGGCCGGGGATCGCCACGCACTGGAACGCGCTCCAGAGCACGTACGCGGGTCGGCCCCTCCGCGTCGAGCTCTTCAACACGTTCAACGGCTCCGGCACGCTGACCCTGTCGTCCCCCGCCGGGGCCTTCACGGTCCCCAACTGCGGCGCGTTCACGACGGTGGTCGTACCGAACCTGGTGACCACCTTCCGCACCTCCTTCGTCGACCTCCGGCAGCTCCGGGGCAGCTCCCCGGGCACCGTCAGCGGCGACGCGGCGAACCGCGCCCGTGCCTATTCCATCCGGCTCTACGACGGCACCACGCTCGTCTACGAGGTGTCAGCGTACGAGCACGCCAGCGCGCGCGACGGGTACGGGTGCAGTTCCACACCTGGGCCAGGCGGGTCGGCTGGAGGCGGTCTCGGCTCCGAGATCGGGAACTACGGGCGGTTCGACGTCGAGATCAAGGACAACGCGACGCTCCTGTACTCGGAGGAGGCCGTCGGTCAGGTCGGGTTCGCGCTGTCCAGCGTTCGAAGCGCTTGGCGGGTCGGGCACGAGGTCCGGTCGAGCGTGCCCCGGTAGGAGCCTGCTCGGGCCCGAAGCCTCAGACGCCCTCAATCCGTTGCCCGTGGCCGAAGCTCACGGCCGAGCGCGGCGTCGCCCCACGGCGGGCCCCCGCTCGGTTAGCCCTCCTTCGCTCGTCACGGAGCTGTTCCCCGCGCGCGACGCCGACGTCGCCGGGCTGGAGGGGCGAGGCGAGCGGGGGCGTGCGCCCGCGGCGACGCTCCCTGTCTGTCAACCTGGCGTCACGAATTGGGCGGTTATTGCGCCCGCCGAGGTCGCAGGCGCGCGGTTGCAGGGTCTCCGGGGTCCCCCTCCCGCCGCCAGTCTACCGGGCCAGTCGGCACACCCCTCGACCTCATGGAACTATCGCGCGTCCTCCCGAGCCTGCCGGCCCACACACGGGCGGCGCTCGTCCACGACTGGCTCCCCGTCCGGGGGGGGGCCGAGCGCGTGCTCGAAGGGCTCCTCGGCGTCCTGCCCCAGTCCGACCTCTTCACGCTGGTCGACTTTCTGAGCGAGGAGGATCGGGCGTTCCTCGGCGGGCGGCCTGTTACCACGT
>JANPJI010000569.1:0-4110 GCA_031425425.1 Rubricoccaceae bacterium | reverse complement strand
CCTCCGCTTTCTGGACCGCACGTTCGCGCCCCGCATCATCGACGCCTCGGGGATGCTCGCCCGCGTCGCGCAGCACGAGATCGACCACCTCGACGGCGTCCTGTTCACGGACCGTCTTTCGGCGCTCCGCCGCCGGCTCCTCCAGCGCCGCCTCCGCGCGATGGCCCGCGGCGAGGTCGAGGCGGACTACCCGATCTCGCCGCCGCAGTAGGCGAGGCGAGGGTGAACCGCGCCGCGTGCCCCGCGTACAGCCGCCCCCATCTTCCGCTCCCGTCATGGCCGACCTCTCCACCAAGAAAGACCCCCTCCACCTCCGCAACGAGCGTCCAGACTACGTCGAGGACAAGGTCGGGAAGGGCAACCACAACGGCGGCGAGGACGTCTCCGAGACGACGCCGGGCGTGATCAGCTCGGAGGATCCCACGGATCCGGGCGTCGTCGATGCGGTCGACAAGCCGACCGTCACGCTCGACATGGACAAGGTGCGGCAGGCCGAGGCGGAGGGCAAGGGGTTCGAGCAGGCGTAAGCTCCGGCCCCGCCGTGCGGGCCGCCTCTCGTTCACCCCACCGGTTCCGCTGTGCCCGCCTGGGCTCTCGCGCTGCTCAGCGTCTTCGCGATCTCGCTCGTGTCGCTCGCCGGCGTGTCCACGCTGGCCTTCGGGCGCAAGCGGCTGGAGCGCGCCGTTTTCCTGCTCGTCGCGTTCGCCGTCGGAGCCATGTTCGGCGGGGCCGTGCTGCACCTCATTCCCGAGGCGTACGCCACTCTGGGTCCGGGCCTGCTGCCCGGCCTGCTCGTTCTGGCGGGCGTCGGGGCGTTCTTCGTGCTGGAGAAGTTTCTCCACTGGCACCACGGCCACGACCTCCCCGGTGAGCCGGGGCACAGCCATCACCACGGGCTCCCGCCGGAGGGCACGGCACCGGAGGGCGCGTCGCCGAACGTCGCGGCGATGAGCATCGCGGGCAACGTCGCGCACAACCTCATCGACGGGGCCATCGTCGCGGCATCATACCTCGTCTCGACAGAGACCGGGCTCGTGACGACGCTGGCCGTCGTGCTCCACGAGATCCCGCAGGAGATCGGCAACTTCGGCGTGCTCGTCTACAGCGGCTACACGCCGCGGCGGGCGCTCGCGGTCAACTTTGCGTCGGGCCTCGCGGGCCTGCTCGGGGCCGCGCTCGCGCTCGTGGCGGGCCAGGTCGTGGGCGGTCTGGCGGACTACCTGCTCCCGTTCACGGCAGGTGGCTTCCTGTACATCGCCGGCAGCGACCTCATCCCGGAGCTGAACCGGCGGCACAGCCACACGCCGGCCAAGTCGGTCTGGCAGCTCGTCATGATGGCCCTCGGCGTGGCCGTGATGACGATTCCGCTCCTGTTGGAGTAGGGGAGAGGGCCGGACGGCCTGGCGGCTGCACGCCTTCCTCACAGCGCCAGACGTAGGAAACGGGCCAGGTGTCTGTATTTTTCGCGGCTCCCCGAGCACCACGCCCGCGTGATTGTTGCCCTCGACGGCCCGGCCGGGTCCGGCAAATCCACGACGGCGCGGCGCGTCGCCGACCGTCTCGGCTGGCTCTACCTCGACACCGGTGCCATGTACCGGGCCGTCGGACTCGCCTTCGGCGACCAGAGCCTGCCGTTCACGGACGCCGCCGCCGCCGCCCTCGTCCCCGGCCTTGCCATCGGCCTCGTGCCCGCACCCGACGGTGTCCGCGTCTCTCTTGGAGGCGAAGACGTAACCGCCCGGATCCGGACCCCCGAGGCCGCCGAGGCGGCAAGCCACGTGAGCGCCCTCGGCCCCGTCCGCACCGCCATGGTCGCCCAACAGCGCGCCGTGGCGCACGCGCACGAAGCCACGGGCTGCGGCGTGGTCGTCGAGGGGCGCGACATCGGTACGGTCGTCTTCCCGGAGGCGGCCGTCAAGTTCTTTCTCGTCGCCGACCTCGACGCGCGCGCGCGCCGCCGCCTCGACGACCTCGCTGCCGCCTCCTCGCGAACCGGAACCCCGGTCCCTGCGTTCGAGACGGTTCGCAGCGAGATCGCCGCGCGCGACGACCGCGACCGCTCGCGCGACCTCGCGCCGCTCCGCGCCGCGCCCGACGCCGTCCTGCTCGACACGACGGCGCTGAGCGTCGACGAGCAGGTCGAGGCGGTCGTGCAGGCCGTGCTCGCCGCGGCCGACCCCGTTTAACCCTTCCCGCCTCGCGCCCGGACTCGTCCGGGGAGAGACACCGCACAGCGGGCCGTTTTCCTCTTTTCCAACCCCCATCGGTGGACGTCCACGTCTCACATCCCTTCGGGGAGGACGACCGCCGGGATTCTTGTATGGCTGACACCCCGCAGACCACGTCCGACACGGACGACGCGCTCGTTGCGAGCGCACCCGCGACGCCCGAGACGGACGTCGAGACCACCGAGACGGCCACGCCGTCGCTCCTCGACCGCCTCGGCGACGTCGTGGAGACCGTCGCCGAAGGCGCCAAGACCCTCGCCGACAACGTCGCCGACGTCGTGACCGAGGTCGCCGAGCGCGTCCGCGAGCACGACGCTCCCGAGACGGCCCCGGCCGCCGAGAACGCAACCCTGATCGACCGCGCCACAGCCGCCGCGTCGGCCGCCGCCGCGACCGTCGCCGACGTCGCCCGCACGACCGTCGACGTCGCCCGCGAGAAGATCGCCGGCGACGATGAGACGCCGACCGCCGAGACGGAGAGCGCCCCGGCTGCCGAGACGCCCGTCGCCGAGACGCCTGTCGCTGACGCTCCGGCCACCGAGGCGCCCGTCGCCGAGGCACCGGCTGCTGAGGCACCCGTCGCCGAGACGGCTTCTGAGGCTCCGGCTGCCGAGACGCCCGCTGAGGACGCCTCGGTCGTCGAAACCGTCGCCGCCGCTGCGTCGGCCGCCGCCGCGACGGTCGTCGACACCGCGAAGAAGGCCGTTGCCACCGTCACGGAGACGGTCGCCGAGGCCGTCGCACCCGAGGCCGCACCGGCCGCCGAGACGCCGCGCACGGCTCCGGCGAAGGGCTACACGGGCAAGAACCTCGGCCGGACGGTCACGCTCGAAGAGCTCGACCGCGCCGCCAAGGCCGCCCGCCCGACGTCCTCCGGCGACGGCGCGACGAGCGACGCCGACATGACGGAGATGTACGAGGGCTCGATGTCCGCCGTCGAGTCGGACCAGATCGTCGTCGGCCGCGTCGTCGCGATCACGGACAAGGAGATCGTCGTCGACATCGGCTTCAAGTCCGACGGCGTCGTGGCCAAGAACGAGTTCTCCGAGACGCCGAAGGTCGGCGACGAGATCGACGTCTACGTCGACCGCCTCGAGGACCGCCGCGGGCAGCTCACGCTCTCGCGCGCCAAGGCCATCGACAAGCGCCGCTGGATCATCGTCGAGGACGCGATGGAGTCCGGGGCCGTCATCGAGGGCGAGATCGTCAAGCGGATCAAGGGCGGCATGATCGTCAACCTGCTCGGCGCCGAGGCCTTCCTGCCCGGCTCCCAGGTCGACGTCCGGCCGGTCCGCGACTTCGACGTCTACCTCGGCAAGACGATGGAATTCCGGGTCGTCAAGACGAACCCGGCCAACGGCAACATCGTCATCTCGCACAAGGCCCTCATCGAGAAGGACCTCCAGCACCAGCGGACGCTCATCCTGGACTCGCTCGAAGTCGGGCAGGTCCTCGAAGGCCAGGTCAAGAACATCGTCAACTTCGGCGTCTTCGTGGACCTCGGCGGCGTCGACGGGCTGCTCCACATCACGGACCTCTCGTGGGGCCGCGTCGGCCACCCGAGCGAGGTCGTGGAGCTGGACCAGAAGATGAACGTCGTGGTCCTCGACTACGACCGCGAGCGCCAGCGGATCTCGCTGGGCTACAAGCAGCTCCAGCGGCACCCGTGGGACGACCTCGCGGACCGCATCACCGAGGGCACGCAGCTCGAGGGCCGCGTGGTCTCGATCTCGGTCTACGGCGCGTTCGTCGAGATCGAGCGCGGCATCGAGGGCCTCGTCCACATCTCGGAGATGTCATGGACGGAGCACGTGAAGCACCCCACACAGCGAGTTCAGCTCGGGCAGTCGGTGCAGGTGAAGGTGCTCAAGATCGACCCGCG
>JANPJI010000568.1:0-3051 GCA_031425425.1 Rubricoccaceae bacterium | reverse complement strand
ATGCGGACGGTGCGGACGGCCGTAGCCATGCGGCGCGTGAAGGCCATGCGGGACGGCGCGAGCCGGCGGTGGGTGTCGGCCGGACGATAGCGCCCGCGCACGCCCCGGTCCAAGTGAAGCCCCGGCGACGCGGCCGAAGAGCGGCGCGCGGCCGCGAGGCTTACGGCTGCAGCGCTGCGGCCGCGACGCCGGCCGGCTCCCGCGCCGCCGCGGCTCCGGTCGGGTCGAAGCACGTCCGGCACCGCGGCTCGTAGGCCTCCTTCTCGCCCAGGAGCACGCGCGCGCCCTCGGCGACGAGCCGCTGCGAGTGGTTCGCCGGGGCCCCGCACCGCATGCACACCGCGTGCAGCTTCGTCACGTGCTCGGCGACGGCCATCAGCTGCGGGACCGGCTCGAACGGTCGGCCGAGGAAGTCCTGGTCCAGCCCCGCTACGACGACGCGGCACCCGTCGCGGGCGAGGCGCTCCACGACGGCGACCAGCTCGGGTCCGAAGAACTGCGCCTCGTCGATGCCGACCACGTCGGCGTCGCCGACGAGCAGCAGCATCTGCTCGGGGGCCGTGATGACCGTGGACGGCATCGCCGTCGCGTCGTGCGAGACGACGTCGTGGGCGTCGTAGCGGGTGTCGATCGCGGGCTTGAAGAGGGCCACGCGCTGCCGCGCGATGGTCGCCCGGCGGAGGCGGCGGAGCAGCTCCTCGGTCTTGCCGCTGAACATGCTCCCGGCCACGACCTCGACCCAGCCGCGGTGGCGGCCCTGTTCATCCCGTGTGTAGACGTGCGGTTCCATGCCCGGAATCTAGCGAGGCGGCCAACGCGGCGTACGGCCCGGCGCACGCCCGCGTCGCTGTGGTCCAGATGACGCGGACGCCGAGGCGCGACGGTCGGGCCACGGACGCCGGGGCGCGACTGCCGGAGTGCGGACGATGAGGCACCACGCAAACACGACATCCTTGTCATCCTGAGCCCTGCGAAGGATCTCGATGCGAGGTCGGAGCATGCTGCCATAGGCCGCGAGGGACCGCACCGCGGCGCTGAGACCCTTCGCGGAGCTCAGGATGACAAGGTGAGAGGGCGTCGCAGGTTCCGAGCAATCCGCCTCGAACGCAGTGAGGACGCCGGGGCGGCGTACGTTTGCCCCGCCTGCCCCCACTCCGATGCGCCCTGCCCTCGCCCTCGCCCTGCTCCTCGCCGCCGGCGCGGCCGCTGCCCAGACGCCGCTCTCGGACGGCGACGCGCTCACGCGCGCCGACACGCTCCGCGGCTCGATCACGCCCGAGCGCGCGTGGTGGGACGTCGCGCACTACAGCCTCGACGTCCGCATCACCCCGGCCGACAGCAGCATCCGCGGCACGTCGGCGATCACGTACCGCGTGCTCCAGCCCGCGCGCGTGATGCAGGTCGACCTCCAGGAGCCGCTCGCCGTGGACGCGGTGACGCAGGACGGTCAGGCGCTCGCCTTCCGCCGCGACGGCAACGCCGTCTTCGTCACGCTCGCCGCGGCGCAGACCGCCGGCGAGACGCGGACGGTGACGGTCGCCTACCACGGCCGCCCGCGCGTCGCCCAGAATGCGCCGTGGGACGGCGGGTTCGTGTGGGCGCAGGACAGCCTCGGCCGCCCGACCATCGCGACGGCCGTGCAGGGCCTCGGCGCGAGCGCGTGGTGGCCCACCAAGGACACGCAGTCCGATGAGCCTGACAGCCAGCGCGTCGCCATCACGGTTCCGACGGCCCTCACGAACGTCTCGAACGGCCGCCTCCGCAGCACGACGGCCAACGCCGACGGCACGACGACCTTCACGTGGGCCGTCGTCAACCCGATCAACAACTACGACGTCGCCGTCAACGCGGCCCACTACGTGCACTTTTCGGACACGCACGCGGGCGAGGCCGGGCCGCTCTCCCTCGACTACTACCCGCTGGACTACAACGAGGCGCGCGCACGGCGCCAGTTCCAGCAGGTCCGGCCCATCCTGGCCTGCTTCGAGCGCTGGTTCGGGCCGTTCCCGTGGTACGAAGACGGGTTCAAGCTCGTCGAGACGCCGCACCTCGGCATGGAGCACCAGAGCGCCGTCGCCTACGGCAACCACTACCAGAACGGCTACCGCGGCCGCGACCTCTCGGGCACCGGGACGGGCCTCTCGTGGGACTTCATCATCGTCCACGAGACGGCCCACGAGTGGTGGGGCAACAGCATCACGTCCGACGACATCGCGGACATGTGGGTCCACGAGTCGTTCGGCAACTACGCCGAGAACCTGTACGTCGAGTGCCAGCAGGGCCGCGAGGCGGGCGCGACGTACGTCATCGGGACGCGCCGGGGCATCCGCAACGACATCCCCATCGTCGGCCCGTTCGGGGTCAACCGCGAAGGATCGGGCGACATGTACTCCAAAGGCGGAAACATGCTGCACACGATCCGCCAGATCGTCGGCGACGACGAGCGCTGGCGCGGCATCCTGCGCGGGCTCCAGGCCACGTTCCGGCACCAGACCGTGAGCGGCCAGCAGGTCCGCGACTACATCAGCGCCGAGGCGGGCATGGACCTGCGCCGCGTCTTCGAGCAGTACCTCGACACGACGCAGATTCCTGTTCTGGAGGTGCGCGTCGACGGATCGACGCTGTTCTACCGCTGGGCGGACGTCGTTCCGGGCTTCGACATGCCCGTCTCGGCGACGACGGCCGACGGCCGCTTCGAGACGCTGCGGCCGACCGAGGCGTGGCAGGTCGCCGCGTCCGGCCTCTCCGGCCCCGAGGCGTTCCGCGTGGACGAGGACTATTACGTCACCGTCCGCGTGCTCCGCCAGGACTGACCGGTGCGCCGCAACGACCGCGCGGAGACAGCCGGTGGACCGACAGCGGTGCCCTGCACCGAGTGATCAAATCCGCCAGAGTGGCGCAGAACATTTGGCGGCTCACCTGCCGCACGACGAACGCCGAGGCGCGCTCAACGCGAAAGTAGACGCCGACAGCCAAGCGAGCAACGACGCCCGATGGGCGGTCGGGTGCAAACGCTGGTTAGGCCGCGAGCACGGCGACATCGCTAGATAT
>JANPJI010000567.1:0-1999 GCA_031425425.1 Rubricoccaceae bacterium | reverse complement strand
CGCGAGCGCGTCGAGAGCGTCTACGGTCCACGCCATGTCGCGGTGCTTGCCCGACCCGCCGAGGTGGTCGTCGACCGAGACGTCGAGGCGAGGCGACCAGTCGCGGAGGACGTCCGCAAATGTCGTCGCGTCGACGGGCCGGACGCGGTTGCCGGCGCTCCAGTCGGGCGGCGCGGCCTGCGGGTCGAGGTCGGCGACGAGTAGGAAGCGGACCCGCCGCTCGGCGTCGCGCACTGCGGCCCCGGCCGTCTGCGGTGCCCCGGCGACGGTGCGGTCCGGGTCGGACGTGATCTGGAACCCGACCAGGGGGGAATCGGACATGCGCGAGAGGGGGACCCGGTGGTGCCCGGCGGTTTTCCTCTCTAACCGGAAACCCGCGCGCGGACCGTCACCCCTCCAGCCCCGCATACTGCCCGCCGACGTACCACCGGCCCGGCACGAATGCCTGCGCCTCGGCCCAGGCGCGCATCGCGGCGAGGGCCGCCTGCTGCCGGACGACGGACCACGTCGTGTCGAACGCGACGGGCATCCCGTAGCGGACTGCCAGCTCGTCGGCGACGAGGCCGCGGACGGCGTGGGGGAGGGCGGGCGAGGCGAGCGAGGCGACCTGAGAGGCGGGACCGGCGGGCCACCCGAGGCGGTAGCGAGTGCCCTCCGCGAAGGCCGTCTCGTGGGCCGCCCACCACGCCGTCCACACCTCGGGGTCCGTCGAGAGGGCGACGACCGTCGTCCCGCGAGGGTCGCCCTCCACTGGCGGCTCGCCGGTCGCGGCGCGCTCGTCCGGGAACTCTTCGTCCTCGTCGGGCACGTCCGGGACGAACGTCTCGGCGAGGAGGTCTGCCCCGGTGAGGACGAACAGGGCGAGCGCCGTGGCCTCCGCCTCGGCCTCGGTGAGGGCGCGGACGAGGGCGGGCACGGCCGCCGGGTCGCCGAGCAGTCCCAGCGCGAGGGCGGCACCGGGCACGGCGAGGCGCGTCTGGAGCCAGTGCACGGCCGAGGGCCGGCCGGCGAGGCCCAGCAGCAGGATCAGGGCGTCGTCGTCGCGGACGGCTGGGAGCGCGAGCGCCTGCCCGCTCGGCGTCCCGGCACGCAGCAGCGCTGTTCCGGCCTCGACCCGGACGGCCGGGTCGCCGTCGCGGAGGAGCGCCGCGAGGGCGGGCTCCGGAATGCCGTCGGCTGCGCGTCCCAGGGCGCGAACGACGCCCGGGCGGACCGCGCCGGTGGCGGGGAGCGCTCGCAGGAGCGCCTCGCGCTGGGGCCGGCGGCGGTGGACGACGAGGGCCGCGGCGAGGCGCAGCCACCGCGGGTCCTCGATGCGGCCCGCGCGCCACACGCCCGGCTCCCACGCCTCGGGCATCTCGGCCACGAGCGCGTCCGTCATCGCGTCGAGGGCGTCCGCATCGTCCGGGTCGATGGCCTCGATGGCGGGCTCGACGAGGTCGGGGCGGTTCTGGCGGCAGAAAACCCGCAGGGCGGCGTGGCGCTCGCCCGCGTCGCCGGCGAGCGCCTGCTGGCGGCAGACGGCCAGGGCGAGGTCGCCCCCGATCACGAGCGCATCCAGGTGTGCGTCGAGGCGACTCTCGTCGTAGCCGAGGTCCAGCCACGAGAGGTCCGGGTTGAGGCGGTCCGCGGGGCGCTGCTCCCACAGCGCCGCGGCCTCTTCGAGGTGCTCCAGGTACAGCCCGACGCGGAAGCCGCGGGCGGTGGGCACCTCCAGCAGGTCCGGGGCGAGAACGAGGTCGGCGTCCATGGTCAGAGGGTGGGCGCGGCCCCGCGGGCGCGGCGGCTCGCGGCAGCGAGGCGCGCGATCTCGCCGAACAGGTCCGGGACGGCGGCCGTCATCGGGCCGAGGCGTGCGGGGGCCGGGCAGAAGGCGTGCTCGTCGGGCATGGCCCAGCCGCGGCGGCCGGCGAGGGCGAGCAGGGCCAGCCCTTCCACGAACACGTGGCGCGTCGCGAGGAAGGCGGGCTGATCGCGGCGTGCGGACTCCGCCTCGGCG
>JANPJI010000566.1:0-1758 GCA_031425425.1 Rubricoccaceae bacterium | reverse complement strand
CAACACGATCGTCGCCGACAACGCGGCCCCCGCCGGGGCGGACCTGTCGGGCGTCGTGATGTCGCGCGGGTACAACCTCTTCGAGACGACGGCCGGCGCGACGGTCCTCCGGGACGGCTCGGCCGGGCCGGACGTGACGGGCGTGGACCCCGGCCTGCAGCCGCTCGCCGACAACGGCGGGCCGACGCTCACGCAGGCCATCCTGATGGGCAGCCCGGCCGCCGGTGCGGGCATGACGTCGCTGCTGTTCGACCAGCGCGGCTTCACGCGGCGGACGCCGTCGTCGATCGGCGCGTTCGAGTTCGGCGGCCAGCCGGTCGCGGGTGAGGACGGCCCGGTCGCGGGCGACGCCCCGGCCGCGTTCGCGCTCTCGGCCGCGGCTCCGAACCCGTTCCGCGGGCAGACCACGCTCCGCGTGACGCTGGCGACGAGCGAGCCGGTCGAGGTCGCGCTGTACGACGCGCTCGGGCGGCGCGTGCAGACGCTCTATGCGGGCACGCCGGCCTCCACGGTCGAGGTCACGATCGACGGCAGCCGGCTCGCGCCGGGCGTCTACGTCGTCCGCATGACGGGCGCGAGCGCCTCGGCGACGCAGCGCGTGACCGTCGCGCGCTAACTGCGGCGCGCGGCATCCCCTGCGGATTCCTGCCCGAGGCCCCTGGCACGTCGCCGGGGGCCTCGGTCCGTTCTGTCCCTGCGCACGGCGTGCACAGGCCGTGCGCAGGGCCTGCGGATCTGCGGGCCGATGGCCGCCAGAGCGCCCGGAATCGTTCCATTTCAACGGTTGGCGTACGTTGGCACCCCCCTTGCAAGCGTCTGGGCGAACCGCCTGATTCCCAGGCCCTCCCTCCTCCTCGTCCGCCCATGACCTCCGCTACTCTCCCAGGCCGCTCGCTCCGAGCGCTCCGCCTCCCACTCGCCTTCGCGGCGCTGCTCGCATTCGCCGTCCAGCCGGCGACCGCCCAGCACGGCGGCGGCGGCGACGGCCGCATCGAGGCCGAGGGCCCCATCGAGGCGCTCGGCGCAGCGTCGATCACCGTCGACGGCCGCACGTTCGCCGTCACGCCGATGACGCGCATCACCGACGACGACCGGCCGCTCCCGTTCGACTCGCTCTCGGTCGGCCTTGAGGTCGAGGTCGAGGGCGTCACGCTTCCCGGCGGCGGGCTGCTCGCGCTCGAAATCGAGGTTGAGGACGACGACGGCGGTGACGGCGGCGGCAACCACGGCGGCATCGAGGCCGAAGGCATCGTGACGGCCCGCACCGACAGCTCGCTCTCCGTCGGCGGCCTCACGTTCGCCGTCACCGCGGCGACGCGCGTCACCGACGACGACCGCCGCCCGATCTCGTACGACAGCATCGCCGTCGGCCTGCGGGTCGAAGTGCGCGGGGCGATGGCCCCGGACGGCGCGCTCGTCGCGCTCCTGATCCACCTCGAGGACGGCGACGACGACGGCCCCGGCGGTGGCCACGGTGGCGGCGGGAACCACGGCCGCGTCCGCGCCGAGGGCCCCATCGCGTTCGTCTCCGCGGACTCGATCACGGTCCGCAACCGCACCTTCGTCCTGACGGCCGAGACGCGCGTCGTCGGCGAGGACCACCGCCCGATCCCGCTCGACTCGCTCGCCGTCGGGCAGCGCGTCGAGGTGTTCGGCGTGTACACGCCCGGGCGCGTGCTCGTCGCACGGCTCATCGAGCTCGAAGACAACGACGAGGGCGAGGTTGAGCTCCGCGGGGCCATCGAGGCGCTCACAGCC
>JANPJI010000565.1:0-1816 GCA_031425425.1 Rubricoccaceae bacterium | reverse complement strand
CAGAGCCGAAGCCCCGCGCCCATCGTGCTCCAACCGAAAGGGTTGGTCTAGGCTCTGTTTGGAAACCCGGTTGCGCGCGTTCTCTCAAGAATCGTCATTCCCGCAAAGGCGGGAATCCACGTTGTTTCTGGCGTCCGATGGATCCCCGCCTGCGCGGGGATGACGTTGATCTGGAGTTTCCAGACAGGCCCTAGCGCGCCACAACGAGGCGGCGGCTCTGCTGGAACGCCGCTCCCTGCACACGCACCAAATACAAACCCGGCGCGAGCCGGTCCGTCGGCACCACGAGCGTCTGCTCGGCACCGGCGGCGAGTGTGCCCTCGAACACAGTCGCCACGGTCCGCCCGAGCGCGTCGACGACGGTCGCGGTGACAAGCTGCGCTGCGTCGACCCGGAGCGCGAGCGTGGCGCGCTGTGCGGCCGGGTTGGGGGCAGGCGCGCCGAGCCGGAAGGCGGCCGGGGCGCTCTCCCCCACCGTCGCGCCGCCCTGGGTGCGGACGAAGACGAGGACGAGCCGGTCGGTCCAGTCGGTCGCCTCGGCCCTGAACGCGTACCCCGCCGCGAGGTCGGCGACGGCCCCTGTCGCGAGGTCGCGCAGTTCGGCCCTCCAGCCCGCGGGGAGCCCGGCGAGGTCCGCTGTCAGCACGTACGTCGCGGCATGGGTCGACTTGAACATGATCGGGACCGGCCATTCGGGGACGTCCGGAAGGGCGAGAACGCCGTGCCGGTACGGGGCCCCGTCCCGGTCGCCCATCAGCGCGATCAGCGCGTAGGTGTCGGACGGCGGCGTCAGCTTCGACGCATCGAAGGGGTCCCAGCCCGTCGATGCACTGGGGTGGAGGCGGAGAATCGCAAAGTGGTCCGCGACAATCGCGCTGTCCGCGGTCATCCCGTCGAGGTACAGGGGAATCGGCTGTGCGGGCGCAGCGACACACCACAGCGCCGCGAGGAGGATCGGGAGGGAGCGAAGCGACATGACGGGTGGGAGGTAAGGGGACACCCTCTATCGTCCCGGAAGCCGACCACCCTCTTTCACATCTGCATATGTCTCATAAATGAACAGCGGGCCTGGAGCGGTTGCCCCAGGCCCACTGGCCCCCCGTTCGAATGCCCTACCGGACGACCGTCAGCCGGCGCGTCTCGGCGAACGTCGCGCCCTGCACGCGGACCACGTACACGCCTGGTGCGAGCCGCGCCGCGTCCACGCTCAGCGTCACATCGGCTCCGGCCGCGGCCTCGGCGTCGTACAGCGTCGCCACGGTCCGCCCGAGGGCGTCGACGACCGTCGCGGTGATGTGCTCGGTGGCCGCGAGGCGCAGCGTGAGCGCGCTCCGGCCCGTCGCCGGGTTCGGCGACGGCGACGTCAGCGACCGCTCCGCCGTGGGGGTCCCCTCCCCGGCCGTCGCGCCGTCGGCGCGCAGGACGAGGACGAACCGCTCGGTCCAGTCGGTCGCCTCCGAGGTAAACGTGTACCCGGCGGCGAAGTCGGCGACGGCCCCGGTCGTGAGGTCGCGCAGCTCGGCCCCCCAGCCCGCTGAGAGCCCGGCGAGGTCGGGCGTGAGCGTATACGACCCGGCGTCCGTGGCCATGAAGCTGAGCGGGACGACCGCCTCGGTCGTCCCCGTCGGCAGTGCGTTCACGGCCGTCCGGTACGCGGTGCCGTCCCGGTCCACGACCGGCGCGACGAGGGCGTAGGAGCCCCCGGGCGGGACCAGCTTCGACGCGTCGAGGGCGTCCCACCCGGCCGCGGCTCCGTCGGCGAAGCGGACGACCGCGGCCTCATCGGTCGTCGCCACTCCCGTCACCGTCGTCCCCT
>JANPJI010000564.1:0-1530 GCA_031425425.1 Rubricoccaceae bacterium | reverse complement strand
TCACAGCGGCCGTTTTCGCAGCCGTCGTGCTGGGCGCGCCGACCAGCAGCCGTGCGCCCCACGAGGCGGCTTCGGCCGACGGGCCGCCGAGGCCCCCGGATCGCCCGGGCGCGAGTGGGCCCCGAGGCCCGCCGGGCGGCTGAGCCCCCGCGCCCGTGCGCGCGGGTGTCCCGTCCCGATCTCGACTCCGCAACCCAACGTCATGAACACAATCGCAAAGAGGACGCTCCTCGCCCTCGCCCTCCTCGCCGCCCCGTCGGCCTTCGCGTACTCGGCCCTCGCCTCCGACGCCTGCCCCTGTGGGGAGTCGTGCTGCTGCCCGGACTGCCGGTGTACCGGAGAGACCTGCCAGTGCGCGACGGGCAGGTGCGACGACTGCTGCCCCGGCGGCACCTGCCCGACGCGCTAACGCGGTGGGTTCGACGGCGCGGGGCCGGGCTCTCTCACGGGGGCCCGGCCCCGCCCTCTTTTGGGACGTCGTCCCGAGACAGCGGCGGTGTAACCGCGGAGGCCGCGTGCGTCTCTAGCGGTAACCCAACCCGAGTGACACCGATGAGCGACGCGCTTACCCCGACCCCCACGGACACCCAGGCGGGGACGCCGGCCGCGACGGCGTCCTTCCCGGTCGAGGGGATGACCTGTGCCGCGTGCGTCGGCCGCGTCGAGCGGGCGCTGGCCCGCGTCCCCGGCGTCGCCGAGGCGACCGTCAACCTCGCGACCGAGCGCGCGACCGTCCGATACGACGGCACCGCGGCATCCCCGGTCGCGCTCCACGAGGCCGTCCGGAAGGCAGGCTACGACGTCCCCGCTCTCCCGTCCGAGCCGGGCGCGGCGGACATGGGGGCCGAGACGGACGACGACCGCGCCGAGCGGGTCCGTCTCGCGGTCCGAGCCCGGCTCGTGTGGGCCGTCGCCCTCACGGTCCCGCTGTGGCTCCTGGAGATGGTCCCGATGGTCGTGCCCGGCGGGATGGCGTGGCTCCACGCTCGCGTCCCGATGGAGGCCCTCTGGCTCGCCTCGTTCGCCCTCGCGACGGCCGTCCAGTTCGGGCCGGGCGCGCGGTTCTACCGGACCGGGTGGGCCGCCCTCCGGCACGGGAGCCCGGACATGAACACGCTCGTGATGATGGGGACGAGCGCGGCCTACGCCTACTCCGTCGTCGCCACGTTCGCGCCGGGCCTGCTCCCGGCGGGGGCCGTCCACGTGTACTACGAGGCCGCGGCGACCATCGTGACGCTCGTCCTCGCCGGGAAGTACGCCGAGGCCGTCGCGAAAGGGCGGACGGGCCGGGCCATTTCCCGGCTCGTCGAGCTCCAGCCGGAGACGGCCCGCGTCGTCCGCGGGGGCCGGGAGGTCGATGTCCACGTCACCGAGGTCGTCGTCGGCGACCTCGTCCGCGTCCGTCCCGGCGAGCGGCTCCCCGTCGACGGCGTCGTCGTGGAGGGCGCGTCGTTCGTGGACGAGAGCATGGTGACCGGCGAGCCCGTGCCGGCCGAGAAGGCCGAAGGGGCCGAAGTCGTCGGCGGGACG
>JANPJI010000563.1:0-3805 GCA_031425425.1 Rubricoccaceae bacterium | reverse complement strand
GGCTCGCCGAGGCGCCCAGCCCGCGCCGCGCGAAGGCGGTCCACAGGGTCACGTAGTGGAGGCCGCGGCCGGGGTTCGCCGCGTCGGGGTAGAGCTGCGCGTCGGCGGCGAGGATGGCGTCGCGGCCCGAGACGAAGCCCGGGTTGCACGGCGTGAGCTTGAGCCCCGTCGTGACGAGGTTGAACATGATCTGGTTGCCCGCCGTCCCCGCGCTGTTGTAGAGGTTCGGGGAGAAGCCGTGGGCCCCGATCATGTCCCACGTGACCTCCCACAGGATCTGCGCCCAGACGAACCCGACGCCGTGGGGCCGCGAGAGCCCACCAGCCTGCCCGGCCGTGACGGTGGACCCGTAAGTCGTGGTGTTGAGTGTCATATCGGCCGCGTAGGGCGCGCCCGGCGCCGGTTGGTAGCCCGTCCCGCGGATCCCGGCTCCGGACTGGGGCTGCCCGAGGAGGTAGTTGCCGATGGGCCGCAGCGTCGTGCGCGTGTCGACGGCGTCCATGGTCATCATGAGGCCGTACCAGTCGCTCCAGCCCTCGCCCATCTGCTCCTGGTTCTGGAGGCACGTGGTGACGGCCGGCCCGCCGACGAGGCGGTTCGAGATGCCGTGGCCGTACTCGTGCACGATGACGCCGTTGTCGAAGTCGCCGTCGGAGTCCGGACCGGCGGGGAGGTCGCAGGTGTACATCTGCATCCGCGGGCGCGACCCGAGCCCGGTCCCGGCGTCGCCGCCGCTGTCGGTCGGCGTCCAGAAGTTGGCGTTGCAGTTGCCCGTCCCGGCCGAGGCGTCCTGCGCCTCGGCGAAGACCGCGTCGTCGAACGTGACCCCGCCGCGGCCGTAGTTGTTCTGCTGGAAGTTGCCCCCGGCCTCGGTGAAGCCGTACTGGTACAGGACGTCGTGGATGATGTTGTTCCAGTAGAACAGGTTCGTGACGGCGGCCGGGCGGTACGTGCTCGGATCGCCGGCGAGGTTGTTCGCGAAGCTGAAGGCCAGCCCGGCCCCGCCGTCGGGGCTGCTGCCCGCGTCGGGTACGTTGTTGTTGTCGATGTCCGTGTACGCGAACACGTTGTTGCCGCGGGTAATGGTGAACTCGGCCCCGGCGGCCCCGTTGGTGTCGTGCCAGCCGAACGGCGACGCGAGGGCGTTGTCGGGGTTGGCGACGGTCGTGCGGGCGTCGGCGGGCGGCGCGGGCGCGGTCCACACCGGGGCCTCGACCGGCATCGCGTAGACCTGGTAGCTGCCCACGAGCGCCTCGGACAGCGCCGCGAACGGAAGCCCGGCCGGCGCGGAACGTGTCGCAACGGGTGCGTACGACGGCACCACGGACGGGTCGCGAGGGAAATCCTCGTGGATGACCATGTCCCACCGGGTGATCTCGGCGCCGGTCTGCGCGTCGAGGCGGACGAGCCACACGTGCTGGCCGTCGGGCGTCGGGAGCTGGACCTCCCACGCGAGGCGGAGCCCGTCTGCCTCCGTGAGCACGTAGACGAGGCGCGCCACGACGGCCGTCCCGCCGACCTCGCCGAACACGGTCTGCTGCGCCGCGTCTGCGGTTGTCTGCGCGCCGCCCAGCGGCAGCACACGTGCGCCGACGAGCGCCGCGGCCCGTGCGAGCGCGTCCTGCGCAGAGAGCGCAGGCGTGCGCGAGGCCGAGGCCGTCCCGCTCGCCAGTTCACCGGCCGCGTGGACGATCCGGCCGTCGCGCGCGACGGCCACGCTCACGATGGCCTCGGCAATGTCGATCCCGTTGGCGCGCTGCTGGACGTACACGTAGGACACGCCGCTGCGGTCGCTGGTGTGGCCGCTCGTCGCGGCGAACTCGCTGGATCCGGCCGCGCCGAGCGCCGCGGCGCTGCGGACGTGGGCGACGGCGGCGTCGACGGCCGCCGGGGGCGCACTGACCGCCTGGGCGGCGGCGGGGAGAGCGGCGAGGACCGATCCGAGGATCAGGAGCGCCGCCGGGAGCACCCGGAGCGGGGTGGGACGGAACGAACGGATAGCGGAAGCCATGGCGGGTTGCAAGCGGGTGGCAGGGTTGGGTGGGCAGTGTCAGGGGGCAGGGGAAGATGCGTGATCTCGGGTCCGTCGCCGTTGCGCTTTTGGCTCAACCTGTTGTCTCCTTGCCACATACGAGGCCAAACCTGCCCTCCACAGGCGTCTTTTCCTGGCGTGTGCCCCGCGGCCGAGGCGGCACGTCTTTGGCACTTCGCTGAAGGGATGGGCTACTGGAGGACGACGAATGGGTCGGAGACTGCCGGAACCGGAAGCCGCCCGGACGCAGGCGCGTCCGGGCGGCAATCGGGAGGCCCGCTTCGGCGCCTAGCGCACGACGACGATGCGCCGCGTGAGCGCCTCCGTCCCCGACGCGAGCCGGAGCACGTACACGCCCGGTGCCAGACGCGACGCGTCCACCGTCGCCGTGTGGCGGCCGGCCGCCTGCTCCCCGTCCACCAGCACCGCCACCTCACGACCGAGCAGGTCCACCACGCTCAGACGCACCGCGCCGGCCGCCGGCAGCGAGAAGCCCACCGTCGACGCGCCGCGCGACGGGTTGGGACGAGGCGCGTCGAGCGACAGCGCCGCCGTCGGCGAGCCCTCACCTGCCGTCGCGCCGCGCGGACCGACCGTCACGGTGAACCGTGCCGGGGCCAGAGCCTGGCGTGCGGCCCCGTGCACCGCCGACAGGTCGAGCGGGTCGCGGGCCGCCTCCGGGGCGACCGTGAACGCGTAGCTCGACGCCGTCCGCAGGTCAACCGTCGTGCCCGTCGCGAGGTCGGTGAGCGTCATCGTCCAGTCCTCGGGGACGGCCTCGACGACCGGCCACGACAGCACGAGCGCCTCGCCCGCGCCCACCGAGGCGACGTGCAGCGGCACCGACACCGCGGCCGCGGTCGGAGCCGGGCGGCTCTCGACGGCCCGCAGCGCCCCGGCGGCGTCCTCGGAGGTGGCCTCGAAGGACGCCGAGACGTAGGCCCCGGCGAACGGAGCCAGCTTGGCCGCGTCCGCGAGGTCCGTCCCGGCGGTCGCGCCCTCGGGGAAGGTCAGCGCCACGGCGCGGTCCTGGAGCGGGCCGTCGGCCTGCGCCAGCGTGAAGGCGACGAGCGGGGCCGGGTCGGCCCGTTCGAGCACGCCGCCGGTGGTCCGCGCCGAGGCGGGGATCGTCAGCGTGCCGGCCGTGTTGCCCTCGACCCAGAAGCCCTGCCACGGCGAAACGGTCGGGTAGACCACGCTCACGTCGTACGTGGCCGCGTTGGCGTCCCACACCTGCGCGACGTTGCTCGCGAGGTTGCCTGCGCCCGGCCACGTGGCGAGGCCGGTGAAGCTCAGGCTGGTCCCGAACGGGTTGCCGAGCATGTTGAACTTGTCGCCGGCGGCGTGGAGCGCGACGGGCACGTTGGCCGTGGCGGCCGGGAGCGTCGTCGCGAGCGTCATCGGGAGCGCGACGCTGTTGCTGGAGCCGCCGGGCGTGAGGTTCTGGTTGAAGAAGTACCACCAGAAGCCGCGGCCCGAGCCGAGCGTCTCGCCGGTGCCCGTGGACGGCGCGTAGGCCGTGCCGGCGTATCCGGTGAAGAGGTTGGTCTGGACTCCCGGGTAGAAGCCCGGCACGCCCTGGACGAGGTTGAGCGCCGCGAGGTTGTCGACGGTCATGCCGACGGCCGGGGAGGCGAGCAGGCGCCAGCCGGCGATGCCGGCGACGGTGGCCCGGCCGCCGATGGTGAACGCGAGCGGGATCGTCGTCGTGGGCTGGACGGGGTCGTTGGTCGTCACGACGAGGTCGGCGGTGTACGTGCCCTCGGTGAGGCC
>JANPJI010000562.1:0-8875 GCA_031425425.1 Rubricoccaceae bacterium | reverse complement strand
CAATGCGAGCCGAGACGTACGGCGCAGCCGCAGGTCAGACATCTAGCTTCCAGTAGGTGATTTCTGGCAGCACAACGACCTCACACCCCTCGTACTGCTCGAACAGCGGTCGAAGAACGGCGTCGTCGTATCCGCACAGCGCCACGGAGTGAACGCGCGAGGCACCGAGGCTTTCGCAAAGCTGCTTCGAGAAGAACGCCTGCCCAAGCAAGTACATTCCAAGACGATTGGTTTTCGCCTGCACTACGACCACGTCGCTTCGCCCTCGGAGCGGCACCGGGGTCTGCGGCTTCAACCGTTCCGTTGGTCCGTTGAGCAAAATCACAGCATCGGCCCGCCGTCGCCCCGCGTCGACCTGGCGCTGCGTGAGCGGGTACTCCTCGATCAGCGTTCCCCCGACCCGATTCCAATAACACTGGACCATTGCCGTCTCGCGGACACTCATAGTTCGGGAATGTCAGAGCGCTAAGGTGCCCGATTACCGCGTCGGCGGCTCCGGGGGCGGCTGCAGCGGGCGCGGCGCGATGGGCGTGAGCGTCTCGGTCGGGCGCGGGTCCGGGGCGGCCGCCGCGACGGGCTCGCGGCCCATCCGCACGAGCGGGTTGGTCGAGAACAGCGTCTCAGTCGTCGCCACGAGGTCGTCGAAGCCGCGCGTGCGCCAGACGCCCTGGTGGATGCGCGCGATCTCGGCCTGCGTCCGGCGGTAGCGCGAGTCCGGCTGCTGCTGCGCGAGCGACTGCAACCGCGCCACGATCCCCTCCAGCCGCGTCTTGTTGGCGCGCGTGAACCCGAACCGGCCCGCGTCCTCGACGAGCGCCGCGTAGTCGCGGTCCGTCGCCGTCTGCTCGTCGTCCGAGACGAGGTACGTGCTCCCGTCGAACGTCTGCGTGCTCCCGATCTCGTCGAGGCCGACGCGCCGAAGCACGGCCGTGCTCCCGACGGGCAGGAAGAACCGGACAGGGACATCCCCGGCGCTCGATGCGAACCGGAGGTTTCCGCCCGCCGGAACGCCGCTCAGGCCCAGCGGAAGGCCGAGGTGCGGGTTGAGGTCGCGGAACTTCTCGTACATCGACGCGCCGCGCGCCGGCCCCCAGTCAAGGCGCTCGGTGTGCGGAGCGAGAGCGGTCAGCAGTTGCTCCAGCGTCGCCGTCGCGCCGGGGCGAAGGCGGACGAGCTCGCCGCGCGCCGTCTGGTCCGGGTCCACGGTCATGTTCTCCGTCGCCCGCAGCGCGCCGTAGGCCTTGAGGACGTACACGCGGCTCTGCGCGCCGAAGCTCGACACGGCGTCGACGCGCGCGAAGCCGTCCGTGACGCCCCACATGTAGGCGTCGGTGACGTGCGTGCCGCGGGCGCGGGTCAGGCCGGGGAAGGCGCGGAGGTACTCGCGGTAGAGCGCGAACAGGTTGCCGGGGCCAGTGTGATAGGCCGAGATGCCGGGCAGCTCGTGGCCGACGGCGTTGGCGTAGGCCCGGACGAACATCAGCGACGGCTCCATCGCGAGGAGCGGGTGCAGTTCCTCCTTCACCTGGACCGTCGCGCCGCCTGTGGTCGTCAGCGTGTACTGCTCGATGTCGAACCGGCGAAGCACGTCGGGCATCATCTGGTACCGGCTCCGTGCGCCGGCCGACGACACGAGCTGGTCCTGGTTGAACGTCTCGACGGTCCCGATCTCGGTCGCGAGCAGGCTCAGCCCGAGCCGCCGCGCGAGGTTGACCTCGTACGTGAGGTAGCGCGCGTCGCGGGCGCGGGCCTCGTGGGTCTGGTCGCGGTAGCCCCAGCGGATCACGATCTTTTCCTCGGGGACGCCGTAGGCGAGCCACTTGCTGCGCAGGGCCGTCGTCGCGGCGGTCCGCTCGCGGTTGACGGCGTCCCACTCGGCCTGGCCGCCTCCGCGGAAGCGGTCGCGCGCGGCCTGCAGCGTCACCGTCTGGAGCGTCTGCCCCGTCCGGTCGTCGAGCACGCGGATGGTGAAGTTGTCGTCCTCGCCGTAGGCCTTGCGGTACATGTCGAGGCGCCACAGAAAGTCGGCCCCAACGCCCGTCGCGCCGCGTCCACCGGCGAACGCGCCGCCGAAGTACTGCCCGAAGAGGCGGTCCGGGTGGATGTCCAGGCTCGCGAACGTGTACGGGTCGCCGGGCTCCGGCATGGCGACGGTCGTGTCGACCAGGACGGGCTGGGCGGCCTGCGTCCGGCCGCCTGCACCGACCTCGCTCCGCGCCGCCGCGACGACGCCGGCCCCGACGAGCCCGAGCGAGAGCGCGCCGAGTGCGAGAGTCCGGAGGACGCTCGGCCGGGCGAGGTGCCGCGCGACGAGCGCGCGCCGGGTCTCGATGGCCCGGGATGGGCCGCCGTGCTCGGTCTCGATCAGCGTCGAGAGCGACTGGAACGGGGGCGGATCGGTGGGATCGAACATGGGCGGACCGGCCGGGCCTCAGAATACGCGGTTCCAAGTTGCGGGACCCGCCGCGGGTCGGGTCGTGCCCGGAAAGGTGCAACAATCGGACCGGCTAGACCCCGTTTCCGGCGTGGAACTCCGTTTGTGCCCGCTCGGCCGGCTGCCGCCTCGCGGTGCGGGCGCGCTCGACGAGGTCGATGAAGAGGGCGTCGAGTGGCGGGTCGAGCGCCTCGGGGTGGAACTGGACGCCCACGAATGCCCCGTCGGGCGTCTCGACGGCCTCCACGACGCCGTCGGGGGCCGTGGCCGAGACGACGAGGCCCGCCCCGACGCGGCCGAGCGCCTGCACGTGCCGCGTGCCGACCGTGATCTCGTCGCGCCCGACGACGCGGCGAAAGCGGCTGCCCTCGACGGCGCGGACCGCGTGGAGCGTCCCGCCGCGTTTGCTGCTGTGGACGGTCGTGTCGGGCCGGTCGCGCTCGGCGTCGGCCCACAGCGTCCCGCCGCGGAGGGCCGAGGCGAGCTGCATCCCGTAGCAGATGCCCAGCGTCGGGCAGCGGGCGTCCAGGAACGTGCGCAGCAGGCGGACATCCGACGCGACGCGCACCGGGTCCGTCTCGCCGAGGTCATCGGGGAGGGTGCCGGTCATGCCGATCGTCACGGCGGGGCCGCCGGACACGACGAGTCCGTCGAGGAGCGCCGCGAAAGCGTCGGCGGCGGCGGCGGTTTCGAGCATCGGGACGATCAGCGGCAGCCCGCCCGCCCGCTCGACGGCGTGGACGTAGGCGAGTTCGAGGCGCTGCTCGCGCGCTCCACGCTCGTTCTCGGTCAGCGACGTCGTGATGCCGATGTAGGGGCGGTCCATGGGCGGGCCTAGAAGAAGTCGGAGAGGCGGAGGCGGCCCGGCGCAGGCCGCGACGCGGGAGCGAGCCCGAGGAGCACAGATCCCTCGGACCGGAGCGCGCTGACGACGGCCGGGACGAAGTCGCCGCGGTCGAGCCCGTCGAGGAGCGCGGTTTTGATGGTCCGCGCCTCGCCGAACGCGTCCGTCGTGGAGTGGCCGTGGACGATCCGGAGCGTGCTCCGGCCGTGGCGCGCAGCCGCGTTGGCGACGGCGTGCGCGAGCCGCTCGGCGTCGGCGACGCGGGCGCCGTGGAGGTCCAGCGTGACGGCGCGGCCGTCGTCGTCGAGGCGGGGCACGCCAGAGTCCGGAGGGGGAGAGGAAAGCTACGCCCCCGGCGGCCGGGTCCGGCAACCCGAGACGTGACCGGGCATTCAACGCGCCCCTCTCTCGATGCACCTCTCGCCGTGACCTCGCTCGTCTCCACTGCCAAGCGCCTCGCCGTCACGACCGGGAAAGAAGTGGTGGACGACGACGTCCCGAGCCTCGCCGCGGCGATCGCGTACTACACCGTCTTCTCGCTCCCGCCGCTTCTCGTGGTCGTCGTGGCCGTCGCCGGGGCCGTGTTCGGGGCCGAGGCGGTCCGTGAGGCGCTGACGGGCCAGGTCGGATCGATGATCGGGGCCGAGGCGGCCGGCGAGATCGACGGCATGATCGCGTCCGCGGGCGACATCGGGACCGGGATCGGCTCGAAGCTGGCCGGGCTCGCGGCGCTCCTGTTCGGGGCCTCGGGGGCGTTCGGGCAGCTCCAGAAAGCGATGAACCGCGCGTGGGAGGTAGAGGCGAAAGCGTCAGGCGGGATTCTGGCGACGGTTCTGAAGCGGCTCGTCTCGTTCGGGATGGTCCTGACGATCGCGTTTCTGCTGCTCGTGTCGCTGGCCGTGAGCGCGGTCGTGGCCGCCCTCGGCGAGGCGGCGGCGGCGGTCACGCCGGGCGCGCTGGCCGAGTTCGGGATGCACGTCGCCAACGTCGCGGTGTCGCTCGCGGTCGTCACGGCCCTGTTCGCCGCGATGTTCAAGTGGCTGCCCGACGCCGAGATCGCGTGGCGCGACGTGTGGGTCGGCGCGTTCGCGACCGCCCTGCTGTTCACGATCGGCAAGACGGCCATCGGGATCTACCTCGGCAAGGCCGACCCCGGATCGGCCTTTGGGGCGGCGGGTTCGCTCGCGCTGATCCTGATCTGGATCTACTACTCGTCGCTGATCCTGCTCGTCGGGGCCGAGTTCACGCAGGCGTGGGCCGAGATGAAAGGCCGCGGGATCGCGTCGGACGACGGGGCAACGGCCCCTTCGGGATCTGCGCCGGGCGGTTCTGCCGAGGCGCCGGACCGTCCGGCCACCTCGTTCTCGATCGAGGACGCCTCATCGGGCCTCACGCGGCGGTAGCGGGCCTTAGGGCCGGATCTCGATCGGGGTGCCGACGGGGACGATGCGTCCGAACTCGTCCATCTCGCCGTCTGTGATCGCGATGCAGCCGTCCGTCCAGTCCCAGGGGCGGTGTAGGCGGCCCACCCACCCGAAGCCGTTCCGGAGGCCGTGGACCATGATGAGCCCGCCGGGGTCGCGCCCGGCCCGCTGCGCTGCCCGCCGGTCGGCCGCGTCCGGGTAGGAGACGTGGAACGCGAGGTGAGCCATGCTCGCGTCGTTGCGTCGGTCCAGCGAGTAGACGCCCTCGGGCGTCCGCTCGTCGCCTTCGGCTCGCTTGTGCCCGTCGGGCTGCGCCCCGAGCGAGATGCGGTACTCGCGGAGGACGACGTCGCCGCTCAGCAGTCGTATCCGCCGGCTACTCTTGTCCACGACCACGCGGTCGGCCCTGGCATCGTCGGGGAGAGGCCGGACCGGCGCGTTTGCCCAGCCCAGAACCACCGCCGCGGTGACGGCGAGCGCCGCCCCGGGGCGCCGCGTCACGGCGTCGTGCCGCCTTCGATGGGGAGCCCGGCCGCGCGCCAGCCGCTGAAGCCGCCGTCCATGGACTCGACCTTCGTATAGCCCATCCGGCCGAGGGCGTCGGCGGCGAGGGCCGAGCGGTAGCCGCCGCCGCAGTACAGCACGACCGGCGCATCGAGGTTCCGCAGGGCCGTCTCGGCGTCGCGCTCGATCACGCCCTTGCCAATGTGGATGGCCCCGGGCAGGCGTCCCTGCGCCCACTCGCGGTCCTCGCGGACATCGACGAGCGTGAACGCGTCGCCGCGTGCCTGCCGGTCGCGGACGGCCTCGACGGTCGTCTCGCGGATGCGCGCACGGGCCTCATCGACGAGTCGGAGGAAGGCGGGGCTGTGGTCCACGGGGCCTAGGCAGAGAGGGGCGTCGGACGGATCGGGCGCTGGACCATGTCGCCGTTCTGCGCCGCCGCGGCGACGTCGTGGAGCAGCGCCATGTCGTCGCGGCCGATCTTCAGGATCTCGCGCGCCTCGTGAAGGCCGACGTGCTCGCCGGGCTCGATGATGCCATCCGCGAGGACGACGTCGAGGAGGTTGAGCAGCAGCGCGCGGCGGATCTCCACGTCGGCGTCCTTGAAGTGCAGCAGGCACCGCTCCAGCGGCGGCGGCTGGATCGCCATCTGGAGGACGCGCTTGCGGGCCTCGGGCGAGAGGCTCTCGGGATCGAGCGACTCGAAGATGCGGTCGTCCTCGGCCTCGTCCATGTCGCGGTCCACGGCGGACATGGCGAAGAGGGCCGCGTAGAACAGGAGGCGGTCCTCCTCGGGGAGGACGTTGATGTCGAGCGCGTCGGTGCCGGTCATGTGCGGGACGGGAAGGCGGGAAAGGACCGGAAAGCTACGCCTCGTCCCGGCCGACCTCGCACCTTTCACTCCCGCCTGAAAACGACAAGGGCCGTCGTCTACGCGGCGCGGGCGTAGGCCGGTGCGGGCACTGCGAGGCGCTCGGCGGCGGACGCGAACTGGCCGTAGAGCGCGGCGAGGTCCGACCGGAGCCCGTCCGCCCCGGCAGCACTCGGCCCGGCGGCGAGGCGCCCGGCGACCGAGGCGCGGAACGCCCCGAGGTCGGTCACGGCGACGCCCGGCCGCAGCGGGATCCGCCCCGGCGGCGCGTCGAAGAGGCGGACGAACCACGCGGCGTGCAGGCGCGTCGCGTCGTCCCACGCTGTCGCGCCGAAGGGGACGCGCTGCGCGGAGTCCCGGTCGAGCCCGAGGCGAAGCCAGACCGTCAGAGGGCCGGCATGGCGGGCAACGGCCCGAGCGAGGTCTGGCAGGCGGTGGGCGTGCGCGAGGCGGACTCCGCTGCTACCAAGGCGCAGGTGGGCATCGCGGCGGCGGATCTCGGTGAACGTCTCAACGAGCGACCACGCCCGCCCTGCGGGCGGCGCGAGCGCCTCGTCGGGCTCGGCGGCGGCCGTGTCGAAGCGGAACGAGTAGCCGGCGAGGTGCACGCTCGACTGGCCGAAGGGGTCGGCGGACTGGGCCGCGAGGGCGGCGTCGAGCGCGTCGGGGCGGGCGGCGGGAGCGGAGAGCATGACCTGTCCGGAGGTGTGCGAACAGGGTAGCGCTGGCCCTGTGTCATCTGCGTGTCAGGGGGATGGGGGATGGGGTTGAACGGACCGGCGCACGATGTTTCACCGCCCCGCCCGCCCCAATGAGCCCGTAGGGGCACAGCAGCGCTGTGCCCTCGCCGCGCCGCCACCCCGTCCGCATTCGCGCCGCGCCGCCCGAGTTATCGTCCGGCCGGAACGTGCTGTGAGAGGCAGTGGCATGCGCCGAGTCCCCACACGAGGTGCCGCGCCGGGACCGGGGCGATCCGGCGGTCCGGAAAGAGGCGCTGCATTGTGTCGATCGCGACGGCGTCGTTCGGGTCGCCGAAGACAGGCAGCAGGACGGCCGCGTTGCCGATCAGGAAGTTGGCGTAGCTCGCCGGGAGGCGCTCCGCGCCATGGTACACCGGCCCGGGCATCGGGAGCGTGACCACGTCGAGGCCGCGGCCGTCGCGGCCGCGCCACGCGCGGAGGCGGGTGAGGGTGTCGGCGAGCGGCTCGTGGTTGGCGTCCTGGGGGTCCGGCTCGACCGCCGTGACGACCGTCCGTTCGGCGACGAAGCGCGTCATGTCGTCGACGTGGCCGTCGGTGTCGTCGCCCGCGATGCCGTCGCCGAGCCAGACCAGCTCGTCGATGCCCAGCCCGGCGGCGAGCCACGCCTCGATGTCCGCCCTCGCCAGGCCGGGGTTGCGGTTCGGGTTCAGCAGGCAGCTCTCGGTGGTGAGCGCGAGGCCTGCGCCGTTCACGTCCACCGATCCGCCCTCCATCACGATGGGGCACGCGACGCGCTCGGCACCGTGGGCCGCCGCCATCGCCGCCGGGACCGTGTTGTTGCGCTCGGTGCGGCCGTACTTGCCGCCCCAGGCGTTGAACAGCCAGTCCGTCGCGAGCCGCTCGCCGCGGCCGTTGCGGACGAACAGGGCACCGTAGTCGCGGACCCACTCGTCGTCGGTCGGCACGACGCGCAGGAGCACGTTGGTGCCTGCGCCTGTAGGGATTCCCGCGGCGGCGAGGCGCGCCGCGACGCGCGCCCCGTGCTCGGCCGACAGCACGGCGACGTTCACCGTCTCGCCGTGCCTCAGCGCCTCGACCATGGCGACGTACGCCGGCTCGGCGAACTCGGCGAGGTCCACGCCCGGCCACGTCTCCTGGCAGTGCGGCCACGTGAGCCAGGTCGCGTCATGGCGGTCCCACTCGGCCGGCATCCGGTAGCCGCGCGCGGTGGGCGACGGGTCGGGGAGCGGCGGGTTCACGGTGACGACAATGGACATGAGCGAGTGGGCAGCTACAACTACGACGTCATCCTGAGCGTGTCGAAGGATCTCAGCGCGAGGCCCGGTCCGTCACGACCGGCTGCGACACCGTGGGACGTCGGCTTCGAGATCCTTCGCTCTGCCCAGGATGACAATGATTCTGGCGTATGCAGTCCGCCTACCGGCCGTAGCGCGCGGTGAGGTCGCCGTAGGCGTCGGTCCGGCGGTCGCGGAGGAAGGGCCAGCCGTGGCGGATGGAGTCGATCTGCCCGAGCGGGGCCTCGACGACGAGGACGCCCTCGTCGGTCTCGTTCATCTGTGCGACGATCTGGCCGTCGGGGCCGGCGACGAACGAGGAGCCCCAGAACTTGAGCCCGCGGCCGTGCGCTTCGGCGTCCTCGTCGGCCTCGTCGGTCGGCTCGAAGCCCGTTCGGTTCACGCCGGCGACGTAGACGCCGTTGGCGACCGCGTGGGCGCGCATTGACGTGACCCAAGCGTCGCGCTGCGCCTCGCCGTACTCGGCCTTCTCGGACGGGTGCCAGCCGATGGCCGTCGGGTAGAAGAGGACCTCGGAGCCCTGGAGGGCGGTCAGGCGCGCGGCCTCGGGGTACCACTGGTCCCAGCAGATGAGCACGCCGAGCGGGCCCTGCGTGGTGTCCCAGTTCTTGAACCCCAGGTCGCCGGGGGCGAAGTAGTACTTCTCGTAGAACAGCGGGTCGTCGGGGATGTGCATCTTGCGGTACTTCCCGAGGTAGCCCGCCGCCCCGTCGAGAACCGCCGCCGTGTTGTGGTACAGGCCCCGCGCGCGGCGCTCGAACAGGGACGCCACGATCACGAC
>JANPJI010000561.1:0-1637 GCA_031425425.1 Rubricoccaceae bacterium | reverse complement strand
GCCTGAACGCCGGACGGCGGGGAAGCGGTGACGAGGCGGTCACATTTCCCACATAGCGGGTTGTGCCCTCCTCTGGCGCGGCTCGGAGCTGCGGGCTCTTCAGCTGCAACAGCTGCCTACAAAACGAGAGAGAGGGCACAGCAATGCGCTGCACCCTCTCTCGTCATGCGGAGCCGGTCGGTCAGTTGGACCGGCGGGCGCGCAGCTTCTTGGCGGCGTAGCCGGCACCCGCGATCGCGAGGAGGCTCAGCCCGCCGTCAATCGGGACGGGCGGCGGCGGCGGCGGCGGCGGCGGCGGGCCAGGGCCGAAGTTGTCGGTCGGGAGTGCCGGGGCGGCAGCGGACGGCGCGGCCCAGTCGGGGAGCGACTGAGGGCCAGCGGCGAAGGCGACCGGTGCCACCAGCAGCAGCGAGAGGGCGGCGAGAGTGCGAAGGGTCATAACGGAGTCGAGATAAGGGGGGCGGTGCGGGAGGTGGCGCAGCGGGATGATACGACGCTGTGCCGCCCTCGCAATAGTGGAACGTAATGAACACGGCGGCCACGGGTTCCTCCCGGACGTGTTGCCCGGGAGGATTGGCACCCGCTCGGTTCAACGCGTGACGGTGATCTGGCGGCTCTCAGCGAACGTATCGCCCGAGACGCGAAGGACGTAAACGCCCGGCGCGAGCGAGCGCGTATCGACCACGAGGTCCTGCTCACGCTCGACGGATCCGTCGAACACGACGGCCACATTTCGTCCGAGCGCGTCGTACAGTTCCGCGCGGACGTGCTGCGTGCGGTCGACGCTCACGGCGAGGCGCGTCCCGGTCGTGGCGGGGTTCGGCCGCGCGTCGCCGAGGCGCGTCGTGGCGGGCACGCCCTCTCCGGCGGTGGAGCGCTGGGCGACGCGGACCGTGAACCGCTCGGTCCAGGGACCAGCCGAGGCGGTGAAGTCGTAGTGGTCGGCTGCACGGAGGTCGACCGTCTCGCCCGTGTCCCCGTCGAGGAGCGTCACGGCCCAGTCGGCCGGGACGGCCTCGTCGGTCGGCCACGTCAGGCGGTACGTGGCCCCGGCGGGACGGCCGGCGACGAGCAGCGCGAGGCGCGCCTCCGTCGTCCCGGCGAGCGCATAGGCGCGGCTCTCCTGGCCGCGGAACTCGCCGTCGGCTCCGACGAACGCGAGGCGGACGTCGCTCGTGGCGTCGATCGCGGGCGGGAGGCCGCCGTCGAAGGCGTCGCTCCCCTCCCCTGCCCCGTCGACGAACGCGAGGCGCGCCGCGGGCCACTCGAGGGCCGGGCCGGCGTCGGTGAGGCGGCTCAGCTCGAAGCCGAGCACGCGCTGCGCGGCCGTGCGCGCGAGGATCGGCTCGTTGCCCTGCACGCGCGAGGCCTGGTTGTACGTCGCGGTGAAGCCACCGCCGAGCGCCGGGGCACCCCCGGCCTGGGCCGGCGGGGCCGTGCGCGCCTCGAACCAGAAGCCCTGCATCGGCGCGACCGTCCGGTCGGCGACGGCCGCTGTGTTACGGTCGACGACGATGTACGCGCCCGCAGCACCGGCGTCGGCGTCCCAGATGTAGACGAGCGGGCCTGCGATAATCCCCACGCGAGGGTGAGGCCCTGCGTGTCGAAGTCGAGCGAGAACGGGTTGCCGCCCATCG
>JANPJI010000560.1:0-4832 GCA_031425425.1 Rubricoccaceae bacterium | reverse complement strand
GCGCGAGCGTCTCGATCCCACCGGCGGCGAGGCGCACGTAGGACCCGCCGCCGCCGCCGTACCACTCGTTCTGCGTTTTCCACCCGGCCGCGTGCGTCGAGATCGAGAGCGCGCGGTCGAGCAGGCCGTCGGCCTCGTCCTGCCGGAACCCCCGCTCGAGGACGGGGAACGCGGCCATGATCGCGAAGGCGACGATGACGACGCCGATGACGAGGAGCAGGAGTTGTTGCTGGCCCATGGGGGTGGGGTGCGGTGCCGGGCAGCCGTCTGGCCGGAGCGTGTGGTGGAATCCGTCTTTGGAGACCCAAGTGGTTGATCCGACGGGTGTATCAGCCGATTCGGTAAATCGCTAACTGACCCGGCAATGCCGAGTGGACAGCGTGAGAAGCTGCTCTCACGTCTTCACTTTCGCCAGGGAGGAGCCGTTCGTAGCGCTCGACGCTGGACAGCGTCGGCCTGGAGGCGCGCCTGCCGACTCGCTCCGGCGTGGCGGACCTGGTCGTACACGTCCGCTTCTACCCGGTAGAAGAGCCAGGGCTGACGCCCCCGCTGCTCTCCCCATCGAGCCAGTTCGAGAGCATGAGAGGGACGTTCGGAGGCCCACGCGTGCCCCCATTGGGCGACCGGCATCAGAATCGGGACGGACGGGAAGGACCGCACGAGTCGCCACCGGAAAGACTCGGGGGACGGCGTGCCGGGTGCCCACACCGCGCGGAGGACCACGAGGTGCAGGAGAAGGACCAGCGCGAGCCCGCCCACGGCCGGGCCGATCCAGAGCGGGCGGGGTGCATTCCGGGACTCGACCGCAGGGGCGATGGAGATGGCCGCCGCGGCTGTGACGAGCAGCGTGGTGCCGGGGTCGTAGAGCACCCCTTCCAACAACCCGTTGGCCAGAGCGGCAAGGAGGTAGCCCGCGGCCACAATCCGGAACGCGTCTGCCGTTGTCCAGGCGTTCCAAGCCCCCGCCAGTGCGAGTGCTGCGAGGAAGACCAGGAACGGAATGCCGCCGACCCATCCCCACTCCCCAAGGGCCTGAATCACGGTGTTGTGCGCGTGTGCAGAACCGAGCGGCAGCAGATGCGGGGCGACTCCGTCGGGGCCGAGCCCCAGCCACGGGCGCGCCTGCCAGGCGTCAAGCGTCGTCGTCCACAGGTAGGAACGCCCCGAACTGAAAGACGAGTTCTGAGTTGCCACGGCGCTCGTCCAGAGCCTCGCGATGCCCATCCCCTGGACGGGCATCGAAAAGGGGACAGACGCCAGGGCCCCGAGCACGGAGGCGAGTGCGATTCCGGACGCAACGCGCAGGGTCCGCCGCGACAGCACTCCGACGACCGCGCTCCCGATGAGGACTGCGCCGAAGGCACCGCGGGATCCGCTCCACCAGACGGCCAGCCAGCCGATCGACATCCAGGCGATGGCGGCTGCGGCAGCCGCTGGCGTCTGCGTCTTCCCGACCAGCCCCCACGTTCCGAGCAGGATGGCCAGCAGGCCATAGGTGCCGAGCCAGCGCGGGCCGAGAAGAAAGGGGAACGCGTTTCCCCACGGATACGCGGCCGGGACGTCCAGCCGGATCCAGAGGACGAGTGCCGACCCGAGCACGACCGCGACGCCGACGAGGCTCGCCCGGCGCCACAGGCTGAGGAAGCGGGTCCCGGACCGTGCTTCCGCCCAGACGACCAGCCCGAAGAGTGTGTGCATGCCCCATTCCGCTGTCCGGACCACGGCTGGAGCAGCCTGCGGAGCCGCGATCGTAGCGAGCACCATCGTGGCCGCAACAAGAGCGATCCCTGAGCGCAGCCACACGCTCGGCACCGGCACGGTCACTCCCGGCCTCAGCCACCACAGGCCCACGACGATGCCCTCGGCCAGCCCGGTCACTCCCCGCTCGACGCTGTCCGTCCAGTCGACGAGCACGAGGGAGCCGAACAGGGACGGGAGCACCATCACGAGGGCAAACAGCGCTCCCGCTGCGACATGGACCGGGTCGGCCACGGCCGATCCGGCTGTCCGAGTTGCGGAGTCGAGTCTGAGGGCCGCGGCGGTCACGGGGCACACGCGGCAAGCGCGGACCGAGGATGCTCGACGGAGCGTGCGGAAATCGCCGCCTCGGCGACGACGGACCGGACGGCGAACGCCAGCGACGCGGCGACGAGAGGGATGAACTCGCTGTAGATCCGCACCTCCATCAGCTCGCCCACCACGGCCATTCCGGCCAGAAACGGGAGCGCGATCCATGTCAGCCGGCGCACGCGGGCGTCGCGGACGCGGTGCCACAGGAGGACCGCCGCGCCGGCCAGGCCGCCCATCGTCACGAAGAGGATGTAGACGATCCCGGGGAGGGACACAAGGATGCGTGCATTTCGCCCGACCATCTCAGAGAAGAGCCCTCCCGTTTGCAGGTCGAGCGGCTGGTTGGCGGCGTAGAGCGCCAGCAGACCAACCTTGACGGCACCCCAGAGCGCCGTCTGAGCCGCGACGTGCGCCGCGATCCGCGCCGGCCGCTCGCGCCCGACGGACAGCGCCACGTAGGCCATCGTCAGAAAGCACGTCGTCTCGCGGTTGAGCGTCGCGAGGACGAACAGGGCGTAGTACGCCGGCAGCTTGCCGTTCAGCAGGAGCGCCAAGCCGAGGGTGAAGAAGGCGACCGAGGGCGTGTCGTATGGGAAGAACACGTTGTTGTATCGCCACGGTGCCGCGAGGTTGAACGCCAGCGGCACGAACACGCCGAGGGCCGCCAGCCGCGCCCCGCTCGCCGTCCACCCGAGCACGCGGAGGAGGTACGCGAACGCGGCGTAGACGCCGAGGGCCGCCGCGAACTCGAACGGCGCGTACAGCACCCGCACGTCAGTCCGGGCGAGGGCAGGGACAGCTTCGGTCAGTCCGCGGACCAGCCACGGCACGAGCGCGCGGTACTGGAACGGCAGCAGCGCCGTCCCGTCCGTGAAGCTCTGCAGCGGGGCGTGGATCGTCTCGATGTTGAACGCGAACCGCGCCGCCGTGTAGACCGCCGCGAGCGCAAGGACCGCGACACCCGCGGCCCGCACCGCCGCGTCCGAGGCAGTGAGCCGCTCCCACAGGCCGAGGAGCCGCGACGCGACGCCCGGAGTCGCGAGGGCGACGAGGGCGAACGACCACACCACGCAGAGGCCGGCGGTGAGTTGGAACGCCAGCACCAACTGGAAGTCGGTCGGCGAGATATCCGGCAGCCCTTCGCCGAGCGGCCCGACGAAGAGGTAGTGGTTGGTGTAGAGCCCGGCCAGTGCGACGCACACCACTGCGAGGCCGAACAGCAGCAAGACCACGCGGCGGAGGTCCAGGGGAAGTGGGGTCACAGCGGCCCGAGCGAGGTAGTACAGGCACCCCCGTCTAAGAGCGTGCCATACCGCTACATGCCCGTCCAGCCCCGGTCCGGCGGCCCGCTTCAGCAGCGGCAGGCGTTCCGGAGCCCTCCCGTTTCGTTTGTACCCGGCGCGCCTCAACGGCGTGCGGCCTCCTCCGACCGGTGTCGGAGGAGGCCGCGGAGCGCGCTCGGCGCTCGACGAGCGGAACGGCAGGCTACGGCGTACAGGTCGGCGCGGCGACCGCTGCGTCGCCGACGGCGGTGACGATGTTGGCCGGCCCGGTACCACAGACGACCGTCTTGACTCCGTTGTCGCGCGACGTGTTCGTCCCCGTGATCAGAATCTCGCCGACCACCGTCGGCGAGCCGTCCACGGTCACAGCGAGGGTGAAGTCGCCGTTGAGGTTGGTGTAGGTCGTTCCGGTGACCTCGTATCCGAGCCGGGTGAGCGTCACGCCGTCGGCGACTAGCCCGAAGGAGCCGTTGCCGCCGCCGAAGGCCGCTGGCTTGAGCGCCCACGCCTGGGCGTCGGAGGCGATGCGGATCGCGTCGTTGGTGAGCGCATCGGCGTTGGCCTTCTTCTGGTTCTCGCCGAAGGCCTGGATGCCAACGACGACCGCGAGGCCGACGATGACGATGCCGAGCACGAGGAGGAGGAGCTGCTGCTGACCCATGGGGGGCTTGGGGTGCGAGAGCGGCGACTCGGACGGAGCCCCGCCTCAGGCGATCGTGTTTGAATTCCGGAGGTTGCCCCGCCGTCGCGGGGTCTCCTTCTCCAAATCTCGTGATCTGCCTGGATTTGTTCGCTCGGCGGCCTGCCCCCTCCGACGTTGTCTCGTTCCGTTTCCATTCCCTGGCGCAGCAGTGAACCTAACGGCCTAGCGGCCCCCCGGCCGAAGCTGGGGGGCCGCTAGGCGCGTGCCGTCGCTGTCTGCGCAGAAGACGGCTCGGGCCGGATACCGGCGTTAGACGCAGGTCGTCGGCGTGGCGACGGAGGCGTCGCCGACGGCCGTGACGATGTTGCTGGGACCCGTGCCGCAGACGACCGTCTTGACACCGTTGCCGCGCGACGTGTTCGTCCCCGTGATCAGGATCGTGCCCGTGATCGCCGTCGTGCCGGACGTTGTCACGGCCATCGTGAAGGTGCCGTTGAGGTTCGTGTACGACGTGCCGGTGAGCTCGTAGCCGAGCTTGGCCAGGCCGACCGCGTTGGCCGGGACGGCCGCGCCGGCCGCGTACGCCGTGCCGAAGGAGCCGTTGCCGCCGCCGAAGGCCGTCGGCTTGAGCGCCCACGCCTGGGCGTCGGAGGCGATGCGGATCGCGTCGTTGGTGAGCGCGTCGGCGTTGGCCTTCTTCTGGTTCTCGCCGAAGGCCTGGATGCCGACGACGACCGCGAGGCCGACGATGACGATGCCGAGCACGAGGAGGAGGAGCTGCTGCTGACCCATGGTTGGTAGGGGCTGGTGGAGCCTGGGGCTCCGGGTACGCCCCG
>JANPJI010000559.1:0-1792 GCA_031425425.1 Rubricoccaceae bacterium | reverse complement strand
TGAACACGAAGAACGCCGCCAGGCCGACGAGGACGGCGGCGCGGAGCCCGTCCGCGGGCAGGTCGAGCAGGCGTGCCAGGTCTGTCACCGGCGGCGCGGCCGGTAGGTCGGCGTGACGCCGGGCACGCAGCCGCCGTGCGTCTCGCAGAGGACCCGGACGGTCGCGTCGGGCGCGCCCCAGCGGAGCGCGACCCAGGCCGCGGGCGCGCCGCGGCGCGGCACGAGGCGGTACCAGGTCTCGTCCTCGATGGCGTTCTCGCCCGCCGCATCCCACATGACCTCCTCCCCCATCGCGACGCTCCCGGAGTACGTCACGCCGTCGTAGCCGACGAAGCCGTCGCCGCCGTAGTTCGAGAACACCTCGACACGCGCCCCGGCCGGCACCGTCACGTCGACGGTTGGGCGGTCGTCCCACACGCCGCGCCGCGGGTCCGGCATGCGGGTGGCGCGGGGAAGGCGGACCGGCGTTCGCAGGACGCCTCTCGCGGGGCGTGTGACCACCGTCACGACGGCGTTCCAGTCGTTGCCCTCGATGCGGCGGCCCGCGGCGACGGTGCGGACGACCGGGCTGCTGCGGTCCGGCTGTGCGTGCCCGGCGACGGGCCCGAGCGTCTGGAACACGAAGTCGCGCTCGTCGCAGTCGCAGAGCGTTCCGAGGTACGCGAAGGCTCCCTCGAAGGTGAACGTGGGGGCGGCCGGGCGCCGCTGGGCCGCCGCCAGGCCCGGCAGCGCCAGCAGGACGACGAGGGCGAGGCGCGTCACGGGAGCGTCTCCTCGGTGGCGGCCCCGGTGGCCGGCGCGCCCGAGACGAGCATCCCCGACATCTGCTCCACGATGGCGTCCGAGACGCCCATCGCCGAGAAGCCGCCGTCGTGGTAGAGCGTCTGCATGGTCACCATCCGCGTGAGGTCCGAGAGGAGTGTCACGCAGTAGTCCGCGCACGACGCGGCGTCGGCGTTGCCGAGCGGGGCGATCTTCTGGGCGAAGTCGAAGAGCGCGTCGAAACCCTCGATGCCGCCGCCGGCGGTCGTCTTGGTCGGGCTCTGCGAGACGGCGTTGATACGGATGCCGCGGCGGCCGAGGCGGTAGCCGAACGAGCGGACGATGCTCTCCAGGAGCGCCTTGGCGTCACCCATCTCGGAGTACTCCGAGAACGTGCGGGCCGCCCCGATGTAGCTCATCGCGAGGACCGACCCGCCGTCGGCGAGGGCGTCTTTGGCGAGCGCGGCGCGGACCATCCGGTGCAGCGAAACGGCCGAGATGTCCAGCGTCTTGAGGTACCACTCGTACTTGAGGTCCTCGTACGGCCGGTTCTTGCGGACGTTGAGGCCCATCCCGATCGAGTGGACGACGAAGTCCAGCGGGCCGCCGAAGTGCCCGACCGCGCCGGCCATGAGCGCCTCGAGTTCGTCGTCCTTCGTGGCGTCGGCGTAGATGACGGGGCTGCCGCCGGTGGCCTCGGCGAGGGCGTCGAGCTGGCCGAAGCGGCTGGCCACGGGCGCGTTGGTGACCACGAACCGGGCGCCCTCGCGGTGGGCGGCGAGGGCGAGCGCCCAGGCGATCGAGTTGGGGTCGAGGGCCCCGGAGATGACGCCGGTTTTCCCGGCGAGGAGTCCGGTTCCGGCGGGCGTGTCGGCCATGAGAGCGGGCGGGTCGGGTGAGAGGCTGCCAAGCTACGGTTGGCCCCGCCGCGCGACCGAGCGCCGTGCGACCGAACGCCTCGTAACGGAGCGCTCACTCCTTCACTCCCGAAAACCCAAAACCATTGTCATCCTGAACTTGATTCAGGATC
>JANPJI010000558.1:0-1587 GCA_031425425.1 Rubricoccaceae bacterium | reverse complement strand
CCGAAGATCACGCGCGCCCACTGCAGCGCGCCCGTCGCGGCGGAGAAGGATGCGAGCGCGGCGTCGTAGCTGTCGACGCTGTTGAGGACCGTCGTGCCGGGGCCGTCGTCGAAGTCGGCCGGGCCGATGAAGCGGGCGCTGGCGAAGACGCGGCCGCCGGCGACGGCGAGGCGCGGGTTGCCGTCGGCGAGCGCGCCGCCGAAGGCGCTCGCCCACACGAAGCCGCCCGTCGCGGCGTCGACGGCGAGCACGAGGCCGTCGAGCGAGCCCGCGCTCGTGACGGTGCCGGCCGGCCCGAAGGCGATCGACCCGTTGAAGACGCCGCCGAAGAAGACGCGCCCGTCGGCGACCGCGACGCCGGTCCCGAGCTCCGTCTCGGTGCTGCCGTAGCTGAACGCCCAGCGGAGCCCGCCGGCGGCGTCGTAGGACGCGGCGAAGAAGTCGCTGCCGCCGTTGCTCGTGCCGACGGCCGTGCCCGCGCCGGGGTCGAAGTCCAGCGTGCCCGTGAACTGGCCGGTGACGTAGACGTTGCCCGCGGCGTCCGCGGCGGTCTCGAAGGTCTGCTCGGTGCCCGAGCCTGAGAGCGCGAGCGGGTAGCCCCCGCCACCGCGCGCCGCGGCGTCACGGCCGGGCGCGCGGATCACGGTGACCGTGCTCGCGGCAGTGGCCGGGGACTGGGCGAGCGCGCCGGCCGCGGGACCCACAGGGATGAACAACGCGGATACGACGAGGGCGGCGAGGACAAGACGGTTCATCGGTCGGCTGGGGTGGGTTCACCCTCCCTACCGAGAAACCCCCGCGGGCCGGCTCATCGGCCCGCGGGTTTTCTCGCCGGTCCCGTCACCGCAGCACCGTGATCCGGCGCGTCCGCGTCTCGTCTCCCACCTGCAGCCGGACCACGTACACGCCCGACGCCAGCGACCGCGCGTCCCACTGCGCCTCGTGCCATCCTGCCTCGCCAGGCTCGCCCTCCGCCAGGCGCGCCACTTCGCGCCCAAGCAGGTCGTACACCCGGACGTCGACCGCCCCGGCCGCCGGGAGTCCGATGCGGAACGTGACGTCGCCCTGCGACGGGTTCGGCCACGGCGCCGCGAGCGTGAGCTCGCGCGGCAGCCCCGATGGCGCCTCGACGCCCACCGTCACGACCCCGACGGCGACCTCTTCGACGTTGTTCGGCGTGAACCCGTCGAACGCCGTCGTCGTCGCCGCCGAGCGGACCGTGTAGAGCCCGAGCGGCGGCGAGGCGATCTCCAGGGCGACCCGGGCGAACGTCCCGGCTTCGAGCGGGCCGAACTGGCATGTCACGGGCCCCGAGCCGGTGCAGGTCCCCGTCGACGGCGTCGCCGTCATAGCGAGCCCGCTGGCCGAGATCGTCACGGCCGCGTCGGTCGCGAAGTCGCCCGTGAGGTTGGCGACGACGGCCTCGAACGTGACCGGCTGGCCGACGACGACGAAGTCCGGGGCGATGACCGTCGTCGAGACGTCGGCGGCCTGGCGGATCTCGTGGACGACGAGGGTGGTCCGGATCGGGGGGTTGAAGTCGAACACGATGTCGGCGTCGTTCTCGATGACGGTCCCCGACGGGAG
>JANPJI010000557.1:0-16253 GCA_031425425.1 Rubricoccaceae bacterium | reverse complement strand
GGTCCCGCGTCGCGTGCGTGGCCCAGATGGTCCCTGCGAAGCCGTCCTTGACGAGCTGCGGGAGGCGGCCCGAGTGGTCGATGTGCGCGTGCGACAGGACGACCGCGTGGACGGACGCCGGGTCGACGGGCCACTCGCGGTTGATGCGCTCGCCCTCGGCGCGGCGGCCCTGGAAGAGGCCGCAGTCCAGCACGATCCGGGTGCCGTCCTGGAGTTCGACGAGGTGCAGCGAGCCAGTGACGGTCTGCGCCGCCCCCCAGAAGGTGAGCGTCATAGTGGGCGAGCGAGTGGGCCGCCAAGCTAGCCGGCCGCGGCACCCTGAAACAGGTCGCGGCCGCCCTCCGAGGAGAACGGCCGCGCAGGCAGAACCGGAGCGGCTCTTACTGGATCTCCCGCACGTCGCCCGTGCGGCGGTCGGCGTGGAAGCGGCGCCCGCCCATCGTGATCTCGGCGAGGTCGGACCCGCCGCGCGGCAGCGTGATGGCGATGTCGCGGGTGATCTCGCGCGTCGTCGTGGTGCCGTCGCGGCGCGTCTGGGTGCGGACGGCGTGGTACGTGCCGGTGATCGTGCCCGAGACGGCGCGGTGCCAGTTCTCCGGCGCGCCGCGCGGGCCGCGGACGTCGGTCAGGGTCAGGGCGACCTCGTGGGCCAGCGTGCGCGTGCCGCGCGGGCCGCTGAGCGTGTCGGTCGCGGCCCGGTTGTACGTGCCGTTGACGGTCACGAGGTCCTGCCCGAGGTCCGTCACGGCAAGGTCGGCAGTGAGGCTCAGCAGGCGGTGCGAGCCGCGCGGCGTCACGAAGGCGCTCGCGCCCGAGAGGATGTCGAAGTTGAGCGCGGTCGCGCCCGCGCGCTCGGCCTGCGGCTGCCCGCCGGCTCCGAGGAACTGGACCGTCGCGACGCGCGAGAACGAGGCCGAGAAGCGGCCGCCCTCGCTCGTCCGGGAGCAGTCCTGGGTGAGGGTGTAGACGAACGACGCCTCGTCGAACGTGCGCGTGGGCGTGCAGCCGGGGCGCGGCGTGAACGGCGGGCGGCCGTCCGGCGGCGAGCCCAGCGAGGCGGGCGCGAAGGCCGCGAGGGCGGCCCCGGCGGCGGCGTCTTCGAGGACCCCGCCGCCGTCGAGGGCGATGGCCGAGGCGACCGTGAGGACCGCATCCTCGGTGTCCACCGTCGCGTCGGCCGACGTGTCGGCAGGATCGGCGGCGTCGCAGCCAGCGAGGACGAGGGTGAGGGCGAGCGCGGCGGCGAGCGAGCGCGAGACCAGGCGAGAAGTCATGGGTTCGGGGTGTGGATGGACCGTGGACCAAAAGTGTCGGTCGGACGGGGCGCGACGTGTGTCGGAGTCGTGTCGAATGGATCGGCGACTCGTAGAGAACTGCCCCACGCCGGGCGTTCACCGGGCGGCTCTGTCACGGCTGGCGGATGCGGCTACCGCGTGCCGAGGCGCCACGGCCCGGCGCGGCGGTCGCGGAGGAGCCACTCGCCGGACACGCCGCGCCCGTCCTCGGCTACGCCGATGTCGGCGGACGACTGCCCTGCCGCGGGACCGTCCGTCGCCGTCACGGTCCCCTCGGCCGACACGAACTCGGCGACCGACCCGTCCGGCGCGACGAGCGCGACGCCGTCGGCCGGCCCGTTCTGGAGGCCATCGACGGACACGAACGCCCGGCCGCTGCCGTCGAGCGAGCCGCTCAGCGGGACCGTCCGGTACACGCGCCCGCCGGAGCCGTTGACGAGCACGAGCGCATGGCCGCCGAGGCGCGCACCGGGCAGGCCCGAGAGGCCGACGCCCTCGCCGCGGTCCTCGCCGGCGTTGTCGTAGTGGAGCGCGGAGATCCACAGGCTCGCCGCCGCGGCGCTCCCAGTGGTGGCGCTCCCATCGGTGGCGCGGCCGTCGGTGGCGCGGCCGTCGGTGGCGCTGTCGGCACCCGGCGGTGCGGGTGCGCCGGCCTCCTCGGGGACGCCCTGGCCGAAGGCGCGCGCGGCGAGCGTCGGGTCCAGCACGAACGGGTTGGGCGTGCCCTGCTGCGTCGCGATCCACGCCGAGCGCGCCGTCTCTGCCGCGTCGGCCGGGTCGAGGCGGGTCCACGCCAGCAGGTCGGCCCGCATCGTCGAGAAGAACGCCGCCCCGCCGTCGTCCTGCACGAACGGCCCGTAGAGGGCGTAGACGTAGAACACGGCCCGGGCGATGTTGCCCCGGGCGTCGTCGCGCGGCTCCCACCGGCCCGCGCCGCGCTCGGACCACCGCCCGGCGTTGGCGGCCGGCGGCCGCGACTGCGAGACGTCCTGCGAGTACCACGCCTCCGCCTGCGCGTCCGGGACCTCACCGAACGGGAGGTTGCCGCGCGACGAGTTGACGCCGTCCTGGACTGGGAACAGGTGGTGCAGGTCGCTCCGAAGCGGCTCGTCGCGCGCACCCCGCGACTGCGGCCACGTGTGCTCCGTGTTGACGCCGCGGTCGTAGGCCGCCGTCGAGGCGTCCTCGCCGGGCGGGAGCACGAGTTCGAAGCCGGTGTACGGATCGCGGAGGCGGCCGGCCGTCCGCATCTCGTAGGCGAAGAGGAGGTCGCGGGCGCGGCCGTAGCCGAGCGTCCGCTCGGGTGTGTAGTCGGTGCGGATCGCGGCGACGAGTTCCGCGCCGCTCAGGCCCGGCAGGACGGACTGCGGCTCGACCGTGCCGGACGGAGCGGTCGGCTCGGACGAGGCGGGCGGGCGGGCGGGCGGGGACGCCGGAGGCGTGCAGCCGGCGCACGCGCCGAGGACGAAGGCGAGGACGAAGGCGAGGACGAGGAGACGTGGCATGGGGGCCGAAGCTAGAGCGTGTCATGGACCTGAGCAGATCGGCGTGAACCGCTCCCCGGCGGCCGGGTGAACCCGCCGGGGAGGGGTCGAGTCCATGACACGCTCAAGGCCGCCCCGGCAGGCCACCGGGGCGAGCACCCGGAGAATCCTGAGCGGCGCGGCGCGGAAGCCTGAACGGCGTGTGAGGCCGCAACTTGCCCCCCATTCGTGTGTTGGGCCGGGTATCCGCGCGCAGCTCTGCGGCGGCCTCCCCTCCCCTCTGCCCGTCTGATGACCCCTTCCGGATCGGCCGCTGCCGGCATGCCTCGGTCTCCCGAGCTCCCGGCCCCGGTTCACGTCAACGTCGGCGGGGCCGAACGCCTGGTCTCGTCCGCGCTCGGCGGCGCGATGGCCCTCTACGGGCTGTCGCGCCGCTCCCTTTCCGGCCTCGCCGTCGCCGGCATCGGCGGCGCGCTGCTGGCCCGCGGCGTCCGCGGCCACTGCCCGGCTTACCGGGCGCTCGGAACGAGCACGGCGGCGGTGCCGGCACCCGTCGAGATCGTCCAGCCGGTGAGCGTCCGCGCGCCGGCCGGCGCGCTCGGCGCGACGTGGCTGGACCCGCTCGCGGCGGCCTGACGCCTCTGGTCGTCCCGAGCACGCCGCCAGCGGCGGCGACATCCGTCGCCGCCGACGTCTCACCGGGCCACCGTCGGCAACGACGGTCCACGCCTCGCGGCGAGATCCATCGACACGCTCAGGATGGCGGACTCCTGCGCGCCGAACAACGAGTTCCGCGGACACACCCGACCTGCGTGACGACCCTCGACCTGCCCCCGCCCGCTGCCGCCCTCCGTGCCGTCGTCGCGGTTCCTGCCCGCGACGAGACCGAGCGCCTGCCCACGCTCGTCGCCGCGCTCGCGGCGCAGCACGACGGCGCGGGCCGGCCGCTCGCTCCCGGCCTGTTCGAGGCGATCGTGCTCGTCAACAACTCGACCGACGGCTCGGCCGAGGCGGCTCGCCGCACGGGCCGTGCCTTCCCCGGCCTCCGGCTGCACGTCGCCGAGGTCGCCTTCGCGCCGCACGAGGCGCACGTCGGGATGGCCCGCCGGATGGCGCTCGACGCCGCGTACGCGCGCCTCGGCGGCCGCGGCGTGCTCCTCACGACGGACGCCGACACGCGCCCCGCGCCCGACTGGGTCGCGCAGACGCTCCGCGAGGTCGGCCGCGGGGCCGACGCCGTCGGCGGGCGGATCCTCCTGGACGACCGCGCCGCGCTCCCGGCCGGCCTCCGCCGGCTCGTCCTGCTGGACGCCGGCTACCGGCGCGCGCTCGAACACGTCCGCCACCTCGTCGCGCCCGACGCGCACGACCCGTACCCGCGGCACCACCAGCACTTCGGCGGCTCGCTCGCCGTCACCGCCGAGGCGTACGCCCGGGCCGGCGGGCTGCCCGTCGTTCCGGCGCTCGAAGACGTCGCGTTCGTCCGCGCCCTCGTGGCGGCGGGCGGGCGCGTGCGCCACAGCGACCGCGTGCGCGTGTGGACGTCGGCGCGGCGCGTGGGGCGGGCGCACGGCGGGCTGGCCCACGAGATGGCCCGGTGGGCGGCCCTCGCCGCGTCCGGCGCGCCGCTCCTCGTTGAGAGTGCAGACCACGCCGCGGCGCGCTTCGTCCGGCTGGGCCGGTGGCAGCGCGCTCATCCGGGCACGCCCGCGCCGCCCGCGCTCGCCGACGCGCCCTGGCCGCTCCCGCCCGGATCCGCGCAGGACGTCGCGCGTGCGCTTCCAACCCTCCGTGCGATTGCGGCTCGCCTCCAGGCCCTTCCAGCCGAGACGCGCCTCGCCGAACCCGTCCGCTCCGTCCGTCCGTTCGCCGTCGCTGCCTGACCCGATGACGACCTCCTTTCCTCCCGCCGAGGCGGTCCGCGCCGCAGCGCTCGTCTCCGTCGCCGCGGGCACCGCCAGGCAGATCGCCGTGACGGCGGCGGACCGCGACGCCGACCGCGCCTTCCCGACCGCCGAGGTCGACGTGCTGCGCTGCGCCGGGCTCCTCGCGGCTCCGCTGCCCGAGGCGCTCGGCGGGGCCGGACTCGGCGGGCCGAGCTCGCGCCACGCGCTCTACCGCGTCCTCGCGCACGTGGGGTGGGGCAGCCTGCCCGTGGGGCGGCTGTACGAGGGCCACGTCAACGCGGTCGAACTGGTGCTCGCGTTCGGGACGCCGGCGCAGCAGGCCGACGCCGCCGCCGACGTCCACGCCGGGCACCTCTTCGGCGTCTGGAATACGCAGGGGGCGGACGGCGTCGCGCTCCACGCGCAGTCCGACGGGAGCGTCCGGATGGCCGGGGCCAAGACGTTCTGCTCGGGCGCGGGCCACGTCACACGCGCCGTCATGCCGGGCGCGCTCGTCCGGCACGACGGGACCGACGCCGGCTGGCAGATGGCGCTCGTGGTGCTGGACGGCGAGGCGGACCGCGTCGCGCTGGACTCGTGGCCCGCCGAGGGGATGCGCGCCACGGCGAGCGGGCGCATGGACGTTGCCGGCCTCGTCCTGCCCTCCGAGGCGCTCCTCGGGGCACCTGGCGACTACTTCTGCGAGCCCGGCTTCCACGGCGGGGCCGTCCGGTTCGCCGCCGTCCACGCCGGCGGCGCTCGCGCGCTCCTCGACGCTGCCGCGGCGTTTCTCCGCGAGACGGGGCGGACGGGCGACCCGCACCAGCGCGCGCGCCTCGCCCGCGCAGCGATCGCGGCCGAGACGGCCGACCTGTGGCTCCTCGGCGCGTCGAGGCTCCGCGACTCCGGGGCCGCACCCGAGGCGGAGAGCGCGTACGCCGGGATGGTGCGAACGGCCGTCGAGCGCGTGTGCCTGGACGTGCTCGAACTCGCCGACCGGGCCGTCGGTGCCCGCGGCCTGCTCCGGCCCTCCGCCGTCGAGCGGATCGGCCGCGACCTCCGGCTCTACCTCCGCCAGCCCGCGCCCGACGCCGTGCTCGACGCCGTCGGCGCGGCCGTCCTGGAGCGGCCGGGCCTCGCCCGCGGATCCGATGCCTGACTCACTCCTCGACGCGCCCGAGCGCCACGAGCTGCGTCCGCCCGAGTTCGCGGCACGCCTCGGCCGCACCGTCGTGGTCGCACCGCACCCGGACGACGAGGCGCTCGCGTGCGGCGGGCTCCTCGCGCTTCTCGCCCGGCAGGGCGTCGAGGCGCACGTGGTGCTCGTCACCGACGGGGCCGCGTCGCACCCCGGCTCGCGCACGTTCCCGCCCGAGCGGCTGCGGGCCGTCCGCGAAGCGGAGACCCGCGCGGCCGTCCGGATTCTGGGCCACGGCGACCGCGTCCACGCGCTGGGCCTGCCCGACGGAGCCGTCCCGGCTCCGGGAACAGAGGCCTTCGACGAGGCCGCGTCGCGCCTCGCGGCGCTGCTCGCCCGGCTCGCGCCGGCGACCGTCGTCGTGCCGTGGCGCCGCGACCCGCACCCGGACCACGAGGCGGCGTGGCGTCTCGCACACGCCACGCGCGAGTCCGCGGCAGGCCCGGCGGGCGTGCGCTGGCTCGAAGTGCCCGTCTGGGCGTGGCACCGCGGCGTCGACGAGGCGGCACCGCGGCCCGACGACGCCACGGCGTGGCGCCTCGACATCTCGCCCGTGCTCGACGTGAAGCGCGCCGCCGTCGCCGCGCACGCCTCGCAGACGACCGGGCTCATCGGCGACTGCCCCGAGGGGTTCGTCCTCACGCCCGATCTCCTCGCCCCTTTCGAACGGCCTTTCGAACTCTACCTCGACCCCGCCAATGCCCGCTGACTCGCTCCCGCCCTCGTACTTCGACGACGTCTATGCAGCCGACGCGGACCCGTGGCGCTTCGAGACGAGCCCGTACGAGGCGCGCAAGTATGCCGCGACGCTCGCCGCGCTCCCCCGCGACCGCTACGCGTCCGCCTTCGAGGCCGGCTGCTCCATCGGGGTCCTGACGCACGCGCTCGCCGCCCGCTGCGACCGCCTCCTCGCCGTCGACGTCTCGGAGGCGGCCCTCGCCCGGGCGCGCGCGCGCTGCGCGGACCAGCCGCACGTGCGCTTCGAGCGGCGCGTGCTACCTGGCGAGTTCCCGGACAGCGGTGGCGCGCCGTTCGACCTCGTCCTCGTCTCGGAAGTCGGGTACTACTTCTCCGAGGCCGACCTCGGCCGGTTCCGCGCCCGCTGCGCCGCCACGCTCGCGCCCGGCGGGACCCTCGTGCTCGTCCACTGGACCGCGCCCGTAGCGGACTACCCGCTGACGGGCGACGCCGTCCACGGGGCGTTTCTCGCCGACCCCGCGTTCCGGCACGTGCGGCGCGTGCGCGAGCCCGAGTACCGCCTCGATGTGCTCGCTCGGACCGGGGCATAGAGCCCCACAGGAAGAACAGAGGGCGGCGCGGGGCGACAGGGAACGGTCTGTGCAGAGGTGGGGTGCGCCCCGCAGATCCTCCCCGTTTCGTGTTCCGAGCGCGAGGCGAGCGGGTGGGCGTTACGAACCGACCCCATGCCGCCACTTTCCGCCCGTTCCGAGGACTCGCTGCGCGTCACGGCCGCCCTCGACTGGTTCGTCCCGGCCGGGCTGGACCCGGCCGCGCGTCGGCGCGCGGGCATCGTGGCCGTCGTCAGCGTGCTGGCCGCTGCGGCGATCCTGGTGATGACCTTCCCACTTGCCCTCTCGGGGATGGGCGCGCAGGCGGGGCAGGCGGTGGGTGCCGCGGCTCTCTGCGGGGTCGCCCTCGTCGTCCTGCGGCGCGGGCGGATCGAAGCCGCCGCCTGGATGACGACGCTGACGCTCACCGCGACGCCCATCGCCCAGGCAGCCCTCGACGTCGGCGTCCGCGACCCCGTCCTCGCGCTCATCATCGTGTCCCCGCTCGCCGCCGCGATGGCGTCGGGGCTCCGGCTGGCCCTCGTGAATGCAGGGCTGGGCATGGCCGGCGCGGCCGCCCTGCTCGCGATGCACCTCGCCGGTACCGCTCCGCCGCCCGTCACGCCACCGGACGCGGTCGCGTGGTACGCCTTCGTCGTCCCGAGCATCGGCGCGCTCATCTCGGCCGGCGCGGGCGTGCTTTACCTCCGCCACACGCGGTCCGTCGTCGGCGAGGCCGAGCAGCACGCCGCCCGGCTGGACTCGGCCCTGCGCAAGTCCGAGGACCGCTACCGCTCGCTCGTCGACGGCCTCCCGCTGGGGATCTACCGGACGGCGCCCGACGGGCGCGTGCTGCTCGCCAACCTGGCCCTCGCGCGGATGATCGGAGTCGACACCGCGGCCGACGCCCTCGGCTTCGACGCGGCCTCGCTCTACGACGACCCCGCGCAGCGGGCCGCCTTCCAGCAGGCCATCCAGCGCGAGGGCGTCGTACACCGCTACGAAACCGAGTGGCGGACGCCCGGCGGGACAGTCCGCCAGGTCCGCATCGACGCCCGCGTGACGCTCGGGCCCGACGGCGAGCCGCTGTTCTACGAGGGGGCCGTCGCCGACGTGACCGCCGAGCGGCGGGCCCGGCAGGCGCTCGCGCAGAGCGAGGCCCGGTTCCGGGCGCTCGTCCAGCGCTCGTCCGACCTCGTGGTCGTGCTCAACCGCCAGGCGCACCTGACCTACGTCAGCCCGGCCGTCGTCGGGCTCCTCGGCCACGACCCCGACCTGCTCATCGGCCGCGACGCGCTGTCGCTCGTCCACCCCGACGACCGGCCCGGCGTCCGGGCGCGCCTCGATGCGGCGACCAGCGGGGCGGAGGTCGCCGCGACCGAACTCCGCCTGCGCCACGCCGACGGCCACTTCGTCTACGCCGAGGGCGTCGGGACGGCGCTCTACCACGACCCGGCCATCGGCGGGCTCGTGCTCAACCTCCGCGACGTCACCGAGCGCAAGCGCGCCCAGGCCGTCCTCGTCCAGGCCAAGCGCCAGGCTGAGGAGGTCGCCCATCTCAAGAGCACGTTCCTGGCCAACATGAGCCACGAGATCCGGACGCCGCTCACGGCCATCCTCGGGTTCTCGGACATCCTCGCGGACGAGATCACGGACCCGCAGCAGCAGGAGTTCATCGACCTCATCGCGCGCTCGGGCCGCCGTCTGATGGACACGCTGAACTCGGTGCTCGACCTCGCCCGCCTCGAAGCCGGGCGCGGCGACCTCGTGTGCCTGCCCGTCCGCGTCGCGGACGCCGCCGAGGAGGCGGCGACGCTCATGGGGCCGGCCGCCACCGACCGCGGACTCACCCTCACGGCCGTCGTCGAGGCCCCCGACGCGCTCGCGGCGCTCGACGACGCGGCCTTCGCGCGCGTGCTCCACAACCTCGTCGGCAACGCGCTCAAGTTCACCGAGTCCGGCGGCGTGACCATCCGTGTCTCGGCGGGCGCAAGCGAGACGGCCGGGCGCGTCGTCGTGCGCGTCGAGGACACCGGCATCGGCATCGACGCGCACTTCCTGCCGCGCCTCTTCGGCGAGTTTGAGCAGGCGTCCTCTGGCATCGAGCGGACGCACGAGGGGGCCGGGCTCGGGCTCGCCATCTCGCGCCAGCTCGTCGAGCGGATGGAGGGCACCATCGCCGTCGAGAGCCGCCAGGGCGTCGGGACCGTCTTCACGCTCACGTTCCCGCTCGTCGGGGCCGAGGCGGCCGAGCCGGCGGGCGAGGACCGTCTCCATGTGCTCGTGGTGGACGACAACGAGCAGGCGCGCCTCGTCGCCGAGCGCGTGCTCGACTCGCGGTACGCCGTCGCGACGGCCGCGTCGGGCGCGGAAGCTCTCCAGCAGGCCCGCGCGCTCCGCCCCGACGCCATCCTGCTGGACATCCACCTCGGCGACACGGTCTCGGGCGAGGACGTCCTTCAGGACCTCCGCGCCGACCCCGCGCTGGCCGGCCTGCCGGTCGTCGCGGTGACGGCGTACGGCCTCCCCGGCGACCGCGCCCGCTTCCTCGCGCTCGGCTTCGACGACTACGTCACGAAGCCGTACACGCGCGAGCGCCTGCTCCAGAGCATCGGCGACAGCCTCGCGCGCCGCCGCACCGTCGTCTTCGAGGCGTAAAACCGCGCCGGGCACCGGGCACCGCGCGCGTGGCCGGCCGTACGGGACGCCCACCCGCTGCGCTCCGATGCCCGACTCGACTTCTCTGCCCGTCTGCGTCGTCGGCGCGGGCCTCGCCGGCCTCGCCGCTGCCCACGCCCTCGCCGCGGCCGGCATCGCCGTGACGGTCCTCGACAAGAGCCGCGGCGTCTCGGGGCGTGCCGCGACGCGCTGGCGCGACGTCCCCGGCACCCTGCCGGCCCGGTGGCGCGTGGACCACGGCGCGCAGGTGTTCACGCCCGAGCCCGGCTCGCCCGCCGACCGTCTCGTCCGCCGGGTTCTCGCGCCGGACGCGCTCGTCGAGATCGCCGGGGCCGTCGTCCCGTTCGACGCCGACGGCACGCTCCGGCCGGAGCGCGCGCGCCCTGGCGGGCCGCCCCGCCTCTGCGTCCGCGACGGCTACGCCGCGCTCGGCCGCGCGCTCGTTCCGCCCGGCCTCGCTCTCCGCCTGAACACGACCGCGACGCGCCTCGTCCGAGACAATGGCCGCTGGACCGTTGAGGCGACGACGCCGGCGGTGGACGTGCGCCTCGGCCCGTTCCGGGCCGTCGTGCTGACGCCGCCCGCGCCGCAGGCGGCGGCGCTCGTCGCGGCGAGCGCCTTCGACACCGATGTCCGCGACCGCCTTGCCGAGGCGCTCGCCGCAGCGGCGTACCGCGCCCAGTTCTCGGTCGTGCTCGCCTTCGCCGAGCCCGTCGCCCTGCCCGGTGGGGCGTACGCGCTCGTGAACGTGGCCGAGGGCGAGGACCGGCACGACGTCGCGTGGCTCGCCGACGAGACGCGCAAGCCCGGCCGCGCGCCCGCCGGGGCTGGCCTGCTCGTCGCCCAGATGTCGGACGGCTGGACGCGCGCCCATTACAACGACGACCGCGCCGCGGTGGTCCAGGACGCCACCGCTCGCGTCGCGGCGCTCGTCGGGCCGCTGCCGGCCGCGCTCTGGACCGACACGCAGCGCTGGCGCTACTCGCTCCCCGACGCAGCCCTGGACGCCGCGGCGCTCGCCCCGGCCGAGGCGCTCGGCCTGTTCGCCGCCGGCGACGGCGTCGCCGGGCAGGGCCGCGCCCACCTCGCCATCGAGAGCGGGCTCGACGCCGCGGCACGCCTCGCCGCTGCGCTCGGCTAGAACCAGAACGGGCGCGGACGGAGCCCGTCACCCGGCCGCGTTCTCGGCGAGCCAGCCGACGAGATGGTCGAACAGGTCCACCGGACTCGCCTCGCGGTGTGCCCGCCGAACGGCGACGGCCCGGACCGTCGCCTGGACGTCGTGGGCGTCGAGAAAGAGGACCCGGTCGGGCGCGACGCGCTGCATCTCGCTGAAGTACCGCCGCTGGGGCTCGACGAACCGGAGGTGCCGCTCGAACCCGCCGCGCCGACGCGCCGGGTCGTCGGCCCGCCGCTGCCGGAGTGTGTCCGGCAGCGCGCCGAGCACGACGTACAGGTCCGGCACGCCCAGGTCGCCGCGGACGAGGCGCGGCCGGTAGAACGCGTCCAGGGCGTCCAGGCCTTGCATCCCGGCGAAGCCGTAGGCCCAGTTGTACCACAGCGGCTGGAACGGGTCGCCGTCGAGCACGACGAGCGGGTGGCTCTGCGCCGCGTCCCGCGCGAGCGCCCACCGGTCCGCCTGGCGGTCCAGGTACCACGTCGGCGGCTCGCGCTCGGGCCGCGCATAGAGGACGTTGGCCTCCGCGACGACGTGCGCGCCGCAGGCGGCCGCGAGCGCCGCGGCCGTCGTCGTCTTCCCGACGGCACTCGGCCCTTCGAGGCAGACGACCGGAGCGGCGGGCGGCGCCACCGGGCTACCGCGCCGCGGCCGCCCGGTCTGCGAGGGCGCGGTGCTTGACGGCGTCGCCGAAGAGGCACAGGCCCGCGTTGAACACGGCGAGGGCGACCGTCCCGTAGAGCACGTACGCCTCGCCGCGGCCTTTTCGGAGCGTCGCTTCGCCGAGCAGGCTCGCCCCGAACCCGACGGCGACGAGCCCCGCCGGCGCGAGGCGCGCCCACGCCCGCACGTGCGGATCGGACGAGGCGACGGACGAGGCGAAGACGGGCAGGCGAGACATGGCGCGAACCGGGCGGGGACGGACGCGTCTAGACGGCCCCGCGCCTTCCTCGTTCCTGTGCCCGACCTCCCCGACCTCCGCCAGAGCTACGACCGCGGCACGCTGGACCGCGCCGACCTCCCCGCGGACCCGCTCGACCTCTTCCACGCGTGGTTCGCCGACGCGCAGACCGTAGGCGTCTCCGAGCCCAACGCGATGACGCTCGCCACGGCCGCGCCCGACGGCCGCCCGTCCGCCCGCATCGTCCTGCTCAAAGGGGCCGACGCGCGCGGCTTCTCGTTCTACACCAACCACGACAGCCGCAAGGGCCGCGAGCTCGACGCGTACCCGTTCGCGGCGCTCGTCTTCTGGTGGGGACCCCTCGAGCGGCAGGTCCGCGTCGAGGGCCGCGTCGAGCGCGTGGACGCCGCCGAGGCGGACGCCTACTACGCGAGCCGCCCGCGGGGAAGCCGCCTCGGCGCGTGGGCGAGCCCTCAGAGCACGGAAATCCCGGACCGGAGCGTCCTCGACCAGCGGCTCGCCGCAGCGGAGGCGGCCCACCCGGCCGACGTCCCGCGCCCGTCGTTCTGGGGCGGCTACCGCGTCGTCGCCGACGCCATCGAGTTCTGGCAGGGCCGGCCGTGCCGGATCCACGACCGGTTCGTGTACCGCCGCGACGCCGCGGGCATCTGGGTGCCGGTCCGCCTCGCCCCCTGACCCGGTCCAGGCTCTGAGGCATGCGCTCCGACGCACGACAGTGTAGCGTGCAGGTGGGTGTCATCCTGAGCGTAGCGAAGGATGTCAACTCCCGTTTCGGAGCCGTCGCAACTGGCGGCGACAGCGCGGACGGACGGCGTCGAGATCCTTCGCTGCGCTCAGGATGACACGTTGACCTGGCTCAAATGGGGTGGGCTCAGGAGAACTGGAGGCGAGACATCGCCCTGAATCCTGCGCCAGGGACCGGGAATGCAGGAGCCCAGCGTTTCCGGCGCGCCAAGGCGTCATCCCAGCCGGTCCGCGAGCGCTTCGGCGAAGCGCCCGGCCGCGCCGTCGTCCATCCGGAAATACAGGGCCGGCTCGACCAGCTCGACCTCCATCGTCCAGAACCCGCCGCCGGGCGCGCGCACGAGGTCGGCGCGGGCGTAGAGCAGCCGCTCGCCCGTCGCGGCGTCCACGGCGTCGAAGGCGCGCTGCGCGGCGGCGAGGAGTGCGGGCGCGGGCGCGACGGCCGTGATGAGCCCGCCGTGCTCCTCCTGCACGCGGAAGTCGCGCGGCTTCGGCGTCTTCAGGATGGTGTGGCTGATGGCCCCGTTGAACGCGAAGACCGAGAACTCGCCCTCGTCCACGACGGACGGCACGAACGGCTGCGCCATCAGCGCCCGGTCCGCGTAGTGCGCCTCGATCTCGGCCGCGCGCGGCGCGGCGCGCGCGAGGCGGAACGCACCGCTCGCGTTGGCCCCGACGACCGGCTTGACGACGATCTCGTCCGCCCCGACGGCGTCGAACAGCCCGGCCGTGCCACCTGGCGCGAGGCGGTCCCGCCAGACGGTCGGGATGACGGGCACACCGGCCGCTTCGAGGTCGCGGAGGTACGTCTTTCGGAGGTTCCAGCGGACGGTGGCGAGCCCGTTCAGCAGGGCCGCCCCCGAGGCGTCGATGGCGGCGAGGACGGCGAGGAAGGCGTCGGGGTGGTCGATGTAGTCCCACGGCGAGCGGATCACGACGGCCTCGAAAGCGCCCCAGTCGGCGTCGGCCCGCCACGAGACGGTCTCGACGGCGACGCCGAGGCGCGCGAGCGGGGCCACGGCGAGGGCGTCGTCGATGACGAACCCGGTCGGGTCGTCGAGGGAGAGGAAGGCGACGCGGCGCACGGGACGTCACGGAAGGCGGCGCGCGAAAGGTAGCGGGGCAAGAACCCCCCGCCGCTCTCGCCATCGCGTCGGCTGTCGCCGCCGCTCCGTGCGAGCACGGCTGTCCCCCTCGATTGAGGGGGACAGCCGCCCGAGCGGGGAGCGAAGCGACCAGCCGGGCGGCGGGGGGTTCAGGACGTACGTTCGGCGAGACACGCCCGAGAGACGATGGGCCACCTGTACAACCGCTCGCGCCAGGCCCCGCTCCGGCAGCGCCTCCGCACGCACGGGACGCCCGCCGAGGCCCGGCTCTGGACGCTTCTCCAGAACGGACAGGTCGGCGGCCGACGGTTCCGCCGTCAGTACGGCGTCGGGCCGTACGTGCTGGACTTCTACTGCCCGTCCGAGCGCCTCGCCGTCGAGCTCGACGGGGCCGCACACGACGGGCCGGACCGCGCCGCGTACGACGCCGAGCGGACGCAACATCTCGAGGCCATCGGCATCCGCGTGGTCCGGTTCGAGAATCGGGCCGTGTTCGACGCACCCGAGGCCGTCCTCGCAGGCATCGCGGCGGTCTTCTGCGCGTAACTGGGCCGCGGAGCCGCGCGGCGTCCGGACGGGGTTGTCCGGAAGCGGCACGCGTGGGCTTCGCGGTCGTGCGTGTGGGGGCGCGGTAGCTTGTCCGGCCGCTCCGCCCCGACCCATGAAGCTCCCCTTTGCGCTCGCGCGCCGGTTCGTCGCCGGCGAGACCCTCGACACCGCCCTCGGGACGGTCGGCGGCCTCCTCGACGAGGGCCTCCTCGTGACCCTCGACCTGCTCGGCGAGCACGTCCACGAGCGGCCCCGCGCCGAGGCGTTCGCCCACGCCTACGTCGACCTCGTGGACCGCCTCGCGGGCCTCCGCGACCGCAAGGGCGCTGCGCCCAACGACGTCAACATCTCGATCAAGCTGTCGATGATCGGGCAGGTCATCGACCGCGACCTCGCCGAGCGCAACCTCCGGACCCTCCTCGACCGCGCCCGCGAGGCCCAGATGTTCGTGCGCCTCGACATGGAAGGCTCGGACATCACGTCGTCCACGCTCGGCCTCTTCGAGGCGGTCCACCCGGACTACGACGGGCTCGTCGGCCCCGTCCTCCAGGCCTACCTCCACCGCACCGCCGCGGACGTGGACCGGATGGTCGAGCTCCAGGCGCGCGTCCGCCTGTGCAAGGGGGCCTACAAGGAGCCTGCGGGCATCGCCTACCAGGACATGCCCACGATCCGGTGGCACTACCGCCGCCTCGCGCGGACGCTCCTCCGGGACGGCCGCTACCCCGGCATCGCCACCCACGACGACGAGCTCATCGCGGCCGTCAAGCAGATGGTCCTCGCGGACGGCATTCCCAGCGACGCGTTCGAGTTCCAGATGCTCTACGGCATCCGCGCCGAGACGCAGCGCCAGATCCGCGACGAGGGCTACCGGATGCGCGTCTACGTGCCTTACGGGACCGAGTGGGTGCCGTACTTCTCGCGGCGCCTCCGCGAGCGCAAGGAGAACGTCTGGTTCGTCCTCGAAAACCTCGTCCGTTCCTGACCATGCGCGATACCCCGATTGGTGCCCCGGCACCGCTCACGTCGAAACAGCGCGCGCACGTGCGCGGGCTCGCCCACGCCGAGAAGGCGCTCGTCCACGTCGGCAAGGAGGGCGTGACGCCGGCGGCGCTGCGCGCGCTGCGGCAGACGTTCGCGGGCCACGAGATCGTCAAGGTGCGCGTGCTCGACGCGGCCCCCGAGGCGCCGCGCGAAACGGGGCAGGCCCTCGCCGAGGGCGTCGACGGGTGCCACGTGATTCAGACCGTCGGGCGGACGGTGACGCTGTTCCGGCCGGACCCGCACGACCCGACGATCCGGCTCCCGGTGGCCGGGTAAATCTCCAGGGCCTCGTCAGGGCAGACCCGCTTCTGTGGACGGCTGGCTGGGGGCGACGTTTCCGCCCCTTCCCCCATCTCCAGGCCCCATGAAAGCGCTCACCTGGCACGGCAAGTACGACGTCCGCGTCGACACCGTCCCCGACCCCGAGATCGTGGACGCCCACGACGCGGTCCTCCGGGTGACGAGCACGGCGATCTGCGGCTCGGACCTCCACCTCTTCGACGGCTACCAGCCGACGATGGAGAGCGGCGACATCCTCGGGCACGAGTTCATGGGCGAGGTCGTGGAGGTCGGCTCGGCGAACAAAAAGCTCAAGGTCGGCGACCGAGTCGTCGTGCCGTTCGTGATCGCCTGCGGGGAGTGCTTCTTCTGCCAGAAGGGCCTCTTCTCGTGCTGCGACACGACCAACCCGAACGCGAAGATGGCCGAGAAGGCGATGGGCCACTCGCCGGCGGGGCTCTTCGGCTTCTCGCACATGCTCGGCGGCTACGCCGGCGGCCAGGCCGAGTACGTCCGCGTACCGCACGCCGATGTCGGCCCGATCAAGGTGCCCGACACCCTCGCCGACGACAAGGTCCTCTTCCTGTCGGACATCCTCCCG
>JANPJI010000556.1:0-3430 GCA_031425425.1 Rubricoccaceae bacterium | reverse complement strand
GGTCCATCAGACGTCGCGCTCGACCTGGTCACGGTGGAGTACGACCTCGATCTCGTTCGAGAAGTGCCGCCAGCACGTCTCGCCGTCCACCTCGAACACGTTGACGAGGTCGAACCGCCCGCGGTCGCTCTCGATGCGCAGCCGCGTGAACGCCGCGTCGCCAGAGGCCTGCTGGTGCGTCGTCTCGGCGGACGCGATGGTGCCGTGGTACTCAAAGAACGTCCGGTAGCGGTCGCGGATGGCGTCGCGGCCCTCAGAGACGCCGTCGAGGGCGACGAGCGTGGCGTCGTCGGTGTAGAGCGCGGCCGTGGCGTCGGCGTCGGCGGCGAGGAGCGCCTCGGCGTGGCGGGTGGCGAAGTCGGTGGGAGACATGAGGGGGAGAGGGGAGAGGGGAGCCCCCCGAACCGGCTCAGGCCCCATCGGGGTTCCGTGCCGGCACGTCGGCCGGTACGTCGGTCGGCTCTTCGGCGCGCGGCGGAGGCAGCGGCGACCGGTAGCCGACCACGAGCACGAGCACGCCGACGACCACGAACGCGCCGACGATCTCCAGCGCCCGCGCCTGCGCGAGGTCCACGGCGAACAGCTTGGCGACGACGAGCGCGAGCACGGACGCGCCGAAGAACCACATCGCCCGGCTCTGCCGGCGACCTGCCGCGACCGTCAGCCCGAGCGCCAGAAGCGTCCACACGACCGCGAGCGGGGCCTGGAACCGCGCCGACGCCCAGAGCGCGTCAGCCGTGTACGCCACGCCGCCGACGGCGTGCGCTGCCCGCGCGACGACGGCCGCGAGCCCCACGAGGGCCGCCCCGCCGGCGACCGCCCACACCATCGACCGTGCCCGACCGCCGAGGACCTGCCCGGCGACGAGCAGGGCGGCGACGACGGCGACCGCCGCGAGGTCGAGCGGGTTCAGAAGGGGGACGGCGGGCAGCGGCGGCGTACGGCCGCTGGTCGCGAACGGGACGACGACGGACCACAGGGCCGTGCCCGAGGCGATGCCCCACACGGAGAGTGCCCGCTCGCCCGCCGCCGCGCCGCGGATGCGGAGCACGCCGAGGAGGGCGGCGGCGAGGGCTGCGCCGGCCGCCGCAGCGTCCCACCCGCTCCCGGCCGGCAGCACCGATGCGAGTTCGTGGCCGGCGACGGCGGTCGTGAGCCAGACGAGCCCGGCGAACGCGACCGTCCGCCACCGCACCGGCCCGTCCACCGCGTCGCGGACCGCCAGGACCGCTGCGCCGAGGAGCGCGGCCCAGGCGACGAGCCCGCCGTGCGCGTGCGGGGCCACGCCGTCGAGCGCGAGGCCGATCCACAGGAACAGCCCCACCGGGACCGCCATCAGGGCGGAGGCGCGCAGGCCGGGCCACGCGAGGGCGCGCCCGAGGCTGAGGAAGAGGAACGCGGACGCGGCCGTCGCCCCGACGAGCCCGACGTGGGTGAACGCGTCGGGCAGCAGGCGCGAGACGTGCGTCGTCGCCGTGGCGGCCCACCAGACGAGCCCGAACGCGAGCGCCGCGCGCCCGGCAGCCCGCTCCCACGGGGCGACGACCACGCTCCAGCGCCGCAGCACGTAGGCCGTCGCGCCGAGCGAGAGGGCGACGAGCCAGCCGGTGAGCGTAGCCGGCGTGAACGCCCGGTCGAGGTCCAGCACGCCGCCGACGAACAGGACGCCGGCGGCGGCGGCCTGGAGGGCGAGCCCGGCCGCGCGCATCCACGTCTTGCCCTGCCGCGCGCCGGTCCACACGAGGGCCGCGCCCTCCAGCACCCACATCGCGCCGAAGACCACGCGCGCGAACGCGAGCGGGAGCGCGAGCGTCGCGAAGACGAGCCCGACGGCGAGGAACGCGTCGGCCAGCAGCCGCAGGCCGTCCCGCTTCCCGACGAGCGCCCACGCGCCGAGGTAGACGGCCGCGAGGGCCGCGGCGCTCCACGCCCGCCCGTAGGCCGTGTGGTCGACGAGGCCAGACTGGAGCACGAACGTCGCGGCTGGGAGCCCGAACACGAGCGCGCCGTCGACGGCGAGGGCCCGCTCGGGCGTCGCGCCGGCCGCCACCGTGCGCGCGGCGAAGCGGACGGCGAGGGCGAGGTAGACGGCGAACGAGAGGATCAGGAACGGCTGGACGCTGGCGTACCACTCGGGGCGGTACATCAGCCCGCCCCACCAGCCACCGGTCACGAACGTGCTCACGACGCCGACGACGGCGACCGACCGCCAGCCGCGCGTCCACGCGATGCCGAGCACGCCGAGGTTCAGGAGAGCGTAGTAGCTCAGCAGGAGCACGTGCGAGCCCGTCGGCGACCCGACGAGGGCCGGCGCGGCGAACCCACCCGCGACGCCGAGCACGGCCAGCCCGGGGGCGTTCTGAACCACGGCGAGCCCGGCGCACAGCGCCGCCACGGCCGCCATCAACACGACGGCGAGCGTCGATGGGAGCAGGGCGTAGACCGCGTACGCGGCGTAGATCGCCAGGTACAGCACCGCCACGCCGCCGCCCTGCACGGCGAGTCCGAACGCGGGCTGCCGGGCGCGCACGCGCCAGCCGACGCCGACCAGGGCCGCGCCCGCGGCGGCGGCCACAGCGAGGCGCGCGCCAACCGGGAAGAGTCCGCTCGCCGCCGCGTACCGCAGCCCCACGCCCAGCCCGACGAACAGGATCAGCAGGCCCACGCGCACGAGCGGGTTGCCGCCCGTCGCGAACGCCCACGCGCGTCCCAGTGCGACCGAGACGGCGTCCGGCTGGGCCACGCGCCGCACGACGCGCCGCGGCGCTGCGGCGGGACGCTCTGCCGGCTGGACGTCCGGTCGCTCGCCGGGAGGCCGGGCCGGAGGGAGCGCCTCGGCGGTGGCTGAGGAATCCTCCTTGCCCAGCGCCGGGTCGGCAAGTGGCGGGTCCGAGGCGTTTGCCAGCAGGGCATCGATGCGCTCGTCGAGGCGCTTCAGCCGGTCGGCGTCCCGGAGGCGGAGCGCCCACAGCACTCCGACGGCCGCTCCGAGCGCGATGGCCGCCATCCCCATGTCAGACGAGAGCGTCAGGCCCGCGGCAGCGCCGACGGCAGCGAGCAAAGCAGGGTGACGGGGCGTGCGCATCGGGTCAAGCTATGCCTGCACGCCCAATCGCAGACGCGAGGAGGCGGGACAGGCCACCGGCGGTCACGGTGCGGGCGATCTTGGCTCTCCTGCCGCCCGGCTGTCTATGCGCCGCTTCGCCTTCTGCCTCGCCCTCCTCGCCGCGTCGGCCTCCGCCCAGGTTGCCGGCCCCGAGGCTCTGCGCCTCGACCGGGCCGCGCTTACGCCTCAGGCCGCGCTCTACGCCGACACAGCCGAGCGCATCCTCGCCGCGGCCCTCGCGGACTCCGCCGCGTACGAGCGCCTCGCCGCCCTCGGCGACCGCCACGGCCACCGCCTCAGCGGCTCCCAGGCCCTCGAAGACGC
>JANPJI010000555.1:0-8712 GCA_031425425.1 Rubricoccaceae bacterium | reverse complement strand
CGCGACCGCGGCGTCGAGCGCGCGGCGCGGGGTGGGGGCGAACCGGGCGACCTCGTTGCCCTCGCGGTCCGTGATGTGCGTCACGAGCAGCGGCGGGCGGTAGAGCCCCGCCGAGGCCATCGTGGCGTACGCGCTCGTCATCTCCAGCAGCGTCACGTCGGACGTCCCCAGCGCGAGGCTCGGCACGGCGTCGAGCGGGCTGCGGACGCCCATGCGACGCGCCGTCCGCGCCACGTCGCCCGGCCCGACGGCGTCGATGAGCTGGGCCGCGGCTGTGTTGACGGACCGCGCGAGGCCGGTCCGCAGCGTGACCTCCTCGCCCGCGACGGCCTCGCCGTCGGCGTTGCGCGGCCGCCACACCTCGCCGGACTCCGTGACCATCTCGACGGGCTCGTTGGGGAGCGTGTCGTCCGGCCGGAAGCCTTCTTCGAGCGCGCGGGCGTAGACGAACGGCTTGAACGTGCTGCCGGGCTGGCGGCGGGCGGATGCCACGTGGTCGAACGGCGTCCGCCGCGAGTTGCGGGAGCCGACGTACGCGAGCACGCCGCCCGTCTCGGGGTCGATCGCTACGAACCCGACGTCGAGGCGCGTCTTGGCTTCGCGGAGCGCCTCCATGAAGCCGCCGTCGGCGCGGAGGCTGTCGAGCGCGTGCCGCGGCGTCGCCCCGGCCGCCGTCGCCTCTCTGTAGGCCGCACTCTCGCGCACGAACGCGTCCACGGCCGTCCGCTGCGTGCTCCAGAAGTGCCCGAACGGGGCCGTGCTGCGGCGTGCGGACGAGTACGGCTCGGTCGTCGTGCCGAGGCGCCGCTCCCCAGCCCGGCCCCACTCGACGTCGGCGACGTCCTGGAGTGCGTCGCCGTACTCGACGACGGCGGCGAGGGCGGCCTCCTGCATGCGCAGGTCCAGCGTCGTGTGGACCGTCAGCCCCTCGCCGTAGAGGTTCACGCCGTTCTCGTCCGCCCACGCCTCGGCCTCACCGCGGACGGCCTCGACGAAGTGCGGGGCGCGGGTCCGGGGCAGTTCGAGGCGCTGGAAGTTCAGCCCGAGCGGGCGCTCGCCGAGCCGGAGCGCCCGCGCGGGCGTCATCTCGCCCACGGCCACGAGGCTCGCCAGGACGGCGTCGCGGCGGCGCGTCGCCGCCTCGGGGTGGCGCGCCGGGTTGTACAGCGACGTCCCCTTGAGCATCCCGACGAGGAGGGCGGACTGGAGCGTGTCCAGCCGCGCCGCCGGCCGCTGGAAGTACGTCCGCGCCGCGCGGTCCACGCCGACGGCTCCGTAGAGGTAGGGGACCGTGTTGAGGTAGATCTCCAGGATCTCGTCCTTGGAGTAGACGCGCTCGATGCGCCACGCGGTGATGGCCTCCTTGAGCTTGCGGACGACCGAGCGGCTGCGGCCGATCTGGCGCGGGTACAGGTTGCGCGCGAGCTGCTGCGTGATCGTCGAGCCGCCCTGCGGCGTGCCGCCGAGCGTCCGCACGACCGCTCCCGCCGTGCGCACCGCGTCGACGCCGCCGTGGCGGTAGAAGCGCCGGTCCTCGGTCGCGAGAAGCGTCGTCACGAAGACCGGCGAGACGTCCGCGAGCGGCGTCCACGTGCGCCCGCCGCGCGCGAGCGTCGCCACCGGGTCGCCGTTGGCCGCGACGACGGCGGACGGGTGGAGGTCGCGGGCACCGCGGATGCTCGCCGTTCCGGGCGTGAACGGCACGAGCGCGAGCGCGAGCAGCACGAGCGCGACGCCGCTGAGGACGGCCACGCCCAGGCCCGCCCACACGAGCCCGACGAGCGCCGCGAGCGCCCGAGCGCGAGGCTCGCCCGGCGCAGCGGCCGTGCGGAAGCGCCGGGCCGCCGGGCGGAACAGCGCCGCGACGCTACGGCTCGCGCTGCGCCCGGCACGCCGGACGACGGATCGGCGTCGCGGAGCGCCGGGCGTAGACGAAACGGCAGACGCCATAACGAGTCGGGGGGACGGACGGGGACGTACGAGCGGGCCGGCGGGAGGATGCGGAGCCTGCCCGGCGATGGCAGCGTTCATGGCACGCACACGCTGCCCCGGCTGCCTGGGCGCGCTCGACCGGAGCGGGGCCGCGGTTCGCTGAACGGGGCGTCCGGCAGATTTCTTCAGCGGGTGCGCAGCCCGGTCACCGCCTAGTCCGATGGAGCCGTCCTCGCGACCTGCACCCACCGCCCGCCCCGTCTCGCAGTCGCTCCAAGAGTACGCCCGCGGTGTCGGCGGCGGGCTCCTCTTCAGCCTCCCGCTGCTGTACACGATGGAGGTCTGGGCCATCGGCCTCACCGCGACGCCCGTCCGCCTGGTCGCGTTCGTCGTCGGGACGTTCGGGCTCCTCGTCGCCTACAACCATTACGCGGGCATCCACGAGGCGCACTCGATCCGCGAAGACCTCCTCGAGTCCATCGAAGAGATGGGAATCGGCGTGGTGTTCGCCGCCGGCCTTCTGGCCCTTCTCGGCCGGTTTCCGCCGGAGCCGTTCTCCGCCGAGGCGCTCGGCCTGATCACGATCGAAGGCATGGTTGCGGCGATCGGAGTCTCGGTCGGGACCGCCCAACTCGGCCAGTCGCCCGGCGAGGACGACGACGGCTCCGGCGATGCCACGCCGTCTTCCGGGGCGGGCGAGCTCGTCGTCGCGATGTGTGGGGCGGTGCTCATCGCGAGCAACGTGGCCCCGACCGAGGAGGTCCTCCTGATCGGGACCGAAATGACGCTCGCCGCTCTTGCCGGTCTGGCCGCGCTGTCGCTCCTCGTGGGCGGCGGGCTGCTCTACTTCAGCGAGTTCCGCGGGTCGTCGCGGGTGCAGGGGCTCGCGCACGGCCCGGTCCGCGGGACCCTCGTGACGTACGCCATCGCTCTCGTCGCCTCGGCCGTGCTGCTGTGGACGTTCGGGCACGTCGAGACGGCAGGGTTCACCGGGAGCCTCGGGCCGCTCGTCGTGCTCGGCTTCCCAGCGATGATCGGAGCCGCCGCCGGCCGCCTCCTTCTGTCCCCCGCTTCCTGATGTCTGCCGAGAGCAACCCCCGCAACGGATTCGAGAACGCCGTATTCGTTGCCGGCCTCGTGGTCGTGCTCGCGCTCGTCGCGGCGCTCGCGTACCAAGCCGTCGCTGGCCCGAGCGGCCCGGCCGACCTCCGCGTGGGCGTCGGCACGACGAATGGCCTCCTCGTGCCGGTCGCGGTGCAGAACGCGGGCGGGGCCGTCGCCGAGGCGGTCCGCGTCGAAGTGTGTGCCTCGGACGGCGCGTGCGCCGAGGTTGAGGTGCCGTACGTCCCGGTCGGAGCGATCCGCCGGGCGACGGTCGGGTTCCGCGACGTGCCCGTCGCCCCGCTCACCGCGCGCGTCGTGAGTTACCTGGAGCCGTAACGCGCCGGGAGGCCTCAACAGACGGGGGCGACGACCCGTGTGGATCGCCGCCCCCGTGCGTCTTTCAGAGCGTGGGCTCAGGCCTAGTAGCCGCCGCCGCCGCCGCCGCTGTAGCCGCCGCCGCCGCCGCGGTTGCCGCCGCCACCGCTGCCGCCGCCGTAGCCGCCACGGCTCCCGCCGCCGCCGCCACTGCCGCCGCCGTAGCCGCCACCACCGCCGTAGCCGCCGCCACCGCCGCCGCGGTTGCCACCGCCGCCGCCGTAGCTGCCGCCACCGCCGCCGTAGCTGCCGCCGCCACCGCCGCCAGCCGGGCGCTCGGTGCGCGGACGGGCCTCGTTGACCGTGAGGGGGCGACCGGCCATGTCGGTGCCGTTGAGCTGATCGATGGCCGCCTGGCCTTCGGCCTGGTCGGTCATTTCGACGAAGCCGAAGCCGCGCGAGCGGCCGGTGTCTCGATCCTTGATGACTGTGGCGCTTTCGACAGAGCCGAAGGCCTCGAACTGCTCCCGGAGATCGTCGTCCGACGTGGAGTACGGGAGGTTTGCGACGTAGATATTCATTAAAACGGGGTGTGGGGAGCGCCGACGTCGTTCTGATCCGGTGTTCTACAAGGCTCGACTGAAACCGTCGGCCCCGCGCGCTCGCTGGAGTCGGCAGAACCCGCCGGGATGCCTGATGTTTCAGGAGGACCCGTCGGGAGTGCCGGATGCCAAGGTAGCGATCCGCCCCGAACGCAAATCGCCGTGGGAGAGAAGATTTCGCGCCTGAACGCGGTTTCGGACGTCGTTCAGTCGAGTCCGTACGCCGCAGCGATCTCGCCGGGCGAGAACTCGTCGCGCGCCGCGTCCGGCAGAGCCGCCTTGGTGACGACGAGGCGGCCGACGGCGAGCGCGTCGATCCCGGTGCGGCGGAAGACACGCAGCGCGTCGCCCGGGCTGTGGACGATGGGCTCGCCGCGGACGTTGAAGCTTGTGTTGACGAGGACCGGGCAGCCGGGCGCGGTGTCCGTCGCCCCTTCGGCGGGCTCAGGGCTGGCTGTCGCCGGGCAGGCTGTTGCCTGTTCGAAGGCGCGCAGGAGGTCGTAGAAGAGCCCGCCGCGCGCGGGCGTGACGGTCTGGACGCGCGCCGAGCCGTCCACGTGCGTCACGGCCGGCAGGGGCGAGGCGAGGTCGTAGCGCCCGTCAAGTGCCTCGGCCCCGCGCCCGGCCGCGTGCGCGTCCGCCCCACGGACGGCCCCGACGAGGAGCATGTAGGGGCTCTCGACCGCCCCGCGTGGGCCGCCGATGTCGAACAACTCGTCCGCCCGCTCGGCGAGGACGGACGGCGCGAACGGCCGGAAGCTCTCGCGGAACTTGACCTGCACGTTGACGCGGCGCTGGACGTCGCGGCCGCGGGGGTCGGCGAGGATCGAGCGCGCGCCGAGCGCGCGCGGGCCAAACTCGGCACGCCCCTGGAACCACCCGACCGTCTGGCCGGCCGCGAGCAGGCCCGCCACGCGCTCGACAAGCGCGGCGTCGGTCTCGAATGCCTCGACGGCCCCGTCGGGGAAGCCCTCGGCGTCGAACGCTTCGCGGACCTCCGCCTCGGAGAACTGCGGACCGAGGCGCGCGCCCTGCATCGCATCGCCCGGCTGCACCGCGCGCGGCGTACGGCCCCACTGGTGGGCGGCGAGGAGCGCGGCCCCGAGCGCGCCGCCGGCGTCGCCGGACGCGGGCTGGATCCACACGTTCTCAAACGGCCCCTCGCGCAACAGCCGGCCGTTCGCGACACAGTTCAGCGCGACGCCGCCGGCGAGGCACAGGTTCGTCTCGCCTGTCTCGGCGTGGATGTGGCGCGCCATCCGCAGCACGGCCTCCTCGGTGACGGCCTGGACGGACGCCGCGAGGTCCATCTCGCGCTGCGTGATCGGCCCTTCGGGTGCACGCGCCGGCCCGCCGAACAGGTCTGCGAACGCTCGGCCGGTCATCGTCAGGCCGCCGGCGTAGGTGAAGTAGCGCTGGTCCAGGCGGAACGAGCCGTCGGGCTTGAGGTCCACGAGGCGCTCCAGAATGAGGTCGCGGTAGACCGGCCGGCCGTACGGCGCGAGGCCCATCAGCTTGTACTCGCCCGAGTTGACCCGGAAGCCGCAGAAGTACGTGAACGCCGAGTAGAGCAGACCGAGCGAGTGCGGGAAGTGCAGCTCGGCGCGGATGTCGAGCTCGCCGCCGTGCCCGACGCCCCACGAGGTCGTCGCCCACTCGCCGACGCCGTCGGTGGTGAGGAACGCGGCGCGGGCGAACGGGGACGGGAAGAAGGCGCTCGCGGCGTGGCTCTCGTGGTGCTCGGGGAAAAGGAGCGGGACGCTGCGGACGGCCGGGTTCTCGGCGGCCCCGAGCGCGTCGTAGAGGCGGTCGCCGATCCAGAGCTTCTGCTTGAGCCACAGCGGCATCGCCTCCAGGAACGACCGCAGGCCGCGCGGCGCGAGCGTGAGGTACGTCTCCAGCAGGCGCTCGAATTTGAGCAGCGGCTTGTCGTAGAACGCCACCGCGTCGAGCGCCTCGGGCGCGACGCCCGCCTCGGCGAGGCAGTAGGCGACGGCGTTCGTGGGGAACTCCGCGTCGTGCTTCTTCCGGGTAAACCGCTCTTCCTGCGCCGCCGCGACGATCACGCCGTCGCGGACGAGTGCCGCGGCGGAGTCGTGGTACCAGCAGGAGATGCCGAGGACGGTCACGGGGCAGCGGGGAGGGCGGGCGGAAGATCGCCCGTCAGCGGACTGCCCGTTCAAGGAACGCCTCGGCGCGGGCGCGGTGGCCGACGAGGCTCCGGCTCAGGTGCCGACCCTGTGCGTAGACGTACACCTCGGGCGCTCGGCCTGTCCCCCGCAGTGCGTCCGCGAGGCTCCGGCTGTGCGCGACCGGCACCTTCGTGTCGAGCGCGCCGTGGTGGATCTGTACGGGCGGGAGGCGCGTGGCGAAGTGGGCCGGCGAGCGGCGCAGGAGGTCCAGCCGCGCCCGGGCGAGCGACGTCCGCCCGTCGCGAAGCGCGAACAGCACGCTGTCGGCAAGGAACCCGGCTCCGGGGAGGCGGACCGGCACGCGGAGGGCGCGGCGCGCGAGGTGCTGCACCTCGGGCAGGAAGAAGTCGGTCGGGCCGAACACGCTCACGACGCCGCGGACGCGCGCGTCGCGGGCGGCCAGCAGCAGGGCGACGCCGCCGCCACGGCTTCGTCCGAGCGCGGCGACGCGCCCGGCGTCGGCCTCCGGGACGAGCGCGAGGGCCGCATTCAGCAGCGCCATGGCGTCGTCGACGTCGCGGTCCCACGGGCTCGGCGTGCCGCCGGAGCGGACGCCTCGGCCCACGACCGGCAGGCCCGTTCGAAGACGCTCGCCGCGGAAGGCGGGCAGCACCTGAACCCACTCCCGCGCGAATGCGCCGCCCTCGAACTGCCGCAGGCTCGTGCCCCGGTCGCCGCCGTGCCCGACGACCAAGACGGGCAGACGCCGCCCCGCCGCTCCGGGCGGCAGGCGCACCGCCCCGACGTGCCTCGCCGTGCCGCCACCGCCGGTCCGGTGCGAGACGACGAGCACACGCGACCCGTTGCCGTACGCCCGGTCCTGATCGACGCGAACATCGAGCGCCCGCGTATCCCGCGCGTCCCATTCCACCTCGACCTGGCCGATCTCGGCGACGGTCGGCGGCTGGAACAGCGCATCAAGCAGCCCGTCCGCTTCCGGCCCCGAGAGCCGCGGCGCGCAGCCGGCGAGCGCGACGGCCAGCACGGCCAGGGCCGCCGCGCGGGGCAGGGAGGCGATCACAGAGGCGGTGGGCAGTGGCCAGTGGGCAGTGGCAGAAATGGCCGGGCAGGATCTGCCACCGGTTCGGGTTCACCCGATGGCTTCCATCCCACTGGCCGCGTTTCAGTACATCCGTTCGAGGCGCTCCTTGCCCGAGGGGCCGTCGTCGCGGCGGATCCAGTAGCTCGGGGCCGCGGCGTCCGGGCGCTGGGCGAGAACGTCGCGGCGGAGCACGCGGAACAGGAGGCCGACCGGTGCGAAGACGAACACGAACGCGACCGTCAGGATCACGCGTGTCATCGCGAAGCCCATCACGAGCGCCGCGGTCATCCAGACGCGGTACACCGGCCCGAGCATGCCGGGAGCCGCGAGGCCGAGCCCGACGAGCGCGGTCCCCGCGACTGCGAACCCCTGCCCGACTGGTCCCGGCACGCCGCCATGCCGCCAGGCCGAGACGGCAGCGAGCGCCACAAACACGCCGCCGACCGTGACGCCGAACCGGCGCAGCGCTCGCCGCGACACGTCGAGTGCGGCGACCTCGGTGCGGACTGTCGCGAGGAATCCGGACACTGGATTAGAGGCCCCCGCCGCGAGGCGTCGGGCAGAGGGCGGAGGCGAGAACGGCGGGAGCCATGGCGAAAGGGGCAGGCGGCCGCCGCGTACGCCGCCCCCGCCGCGAGGCTCCCGCCGCGCGATTCCCGCCGCGCGATTCCCGCCGCGCGTCAGGCGCGGTCCTCCGGGTTCTGGGCCTTGAACACGAGCGCCGCGAGCGCGCCGCCGGCGAACTGCGACACGAGGTACACCCAGAGTCCGCCGAGCGTCCCGCCGTCGCCCGCGACGGCGTCCGTGAGGATCGGCCCGAGCGCGACGGCCGGGTTGAACGCCCCGCCCGAGATCGAGCCCGCCGCGAACGCCCCTGCGAGGACCGTGAAGCCGATCGCGAGGCCGTAGCTGTCGTTGCCCGCCGTGTCGCGGCTCGTCGCCACGTTGAGGACCACGAGCACGAGCGCGAACGTGAATAGCAACTCGACGACGAAGAACTCGGCCGTCGACGTCTCCGGGCCGGGCGCGACACGCAGCGGGCGCTCGAGCACGAACGCTACGAGGACCGAAGCGGCGAGCGAACCCAGGATCTGCGCCGCCATGTACGGCCCGACGTCGCGGGTGGGCAGCTTGCCGCGCATCCACACGGCCAGCGTCACGGCTGGGTTGTAGTGCGCGCCCGAGACGTGGCCGCCCATGTAAACCATCACCATCAGGATGGCCGCGATGCCGAGCGGGGCCAGTTCCGGGTGCGGCGAGACGACCGTCAGGCCGATGGTCAGAACGAGGAAAAAGGTCCCGATAAACTCGGTGAGAAGCTTGGGCATGGGCAGTCGGCAGGTGGGTAGGAGCGCGAAAGTAGACGGCGCGCCCGGACCGGCAACGCCGCGGCTGCGAATCGGCCGCCGGACGACGTTCGACGGAGGCGATCCGGACGCCGGCTGACGTTGGTCTGGCGTGGAGGACGTCCGAATAGCTCCGCTTTCTCAACGCGGGCCCCCGTCGGCCGGCCCGTCCGGGCTTG
>JANPJI010000554.1:0-2535 GCA_031425425.1 Rubricoccaceae bacterium | reverse complement strand
GTGCACTGGTTGTCGTATGCCATGACCGTCCGCCAGCGGCCGGCGAGGTCCACGCTGCCCTGGCCGTAGGGGTAGACCGGGGCGGCGGAGTTTACGTACGGGTCGTGCTCGGCCCCGAAGTTGTGCCCGATCTCGTGCGCGAACGAGTAGTTGCCCACGGCGCAGGTGTAGGCCGTCACCGTGAAGGCGGACGTCGCCGAGGAGTTGAGGTAGCCCAGCCCGCACCCGTCCGTGTACGACCCCGGCCCAAGCATCGCCACGAGGTCGGCCCCGACGGCGTTGCGATTGGTGTGCGCCTCGTCGAAACGCCCGTCGGACGTGTTGGCGAGCGCGGGCAGGTCGGTGCCCATCGTCGCCGCGGCGGCGGTCGGGGTCTGGTAGGCGGACGAGAGCGCGACCCGGGTCGCCATGCCGGAGTTTGCGTACGTCTGGTTGGCCGAGGTGATGGCGAGCTGCGCGAACGCGACGGGGTCGGCGTAGGCCGCAGCGACCTCGGCCGTGTAGACCACGAGCACATCCACCGTCGAGGCTAGGAAGCTGGCTCCGGCGCGTCCGGCGTCGGGCGCGACGCGGCGCTCCTGCCCGGCCCGCTCCTGCTCGACGCGCTCGTGCTGCTGCCGCTCGAAGGCGGGGTAGTCGTCGCCGTGGTCGCGCAGGCCGCGCGTGTCGACGCGCGCGATGGCGTGGAGGCCGCCCGAGAGCGGCCGGATCGTGTAGACGGCGTCGCCGTCGCGGACGGAGCCGGTCACGCTCCCGTCGCGGGCGACGAGGACGGCCGACGCCCCGAGTGCGCCGCCGCGGCGTCCGGACCACGTCCTCCCGCCGAGCCGCTCGGACGTGCGGCCGGTCGCGTCCACTGCGACGGCCCGCCCGTCGGGGAGCGCGACCGTGACCGCCGTGGCGCGGCCCAGCAGGGCGGCATCGGCGACGACGATCTGGACGGCTCCGACGCCCGGCTCGGCCCGCAGAACACGCAGGAACGCGGCCTGTCGGGGCGTCAGGCGCGCCTCGGAGACCGGGCTCGGGGTGAGCAGCGCGGGCTGCGCGAATGCGGCAGGAGCGGCCACAAGAAGGGCGGCGACGAGCGCGGCGAGTCGAAACATGGACGGCGACCGGGAGAGAGGGACGGCAAGGTCCGACCGTATCGCCCGGACATGCGGGCACATTTATTGAACAGCACAGATTGTCTACAGGGCACCTGCCGGACATGCGTCGGCTCCGCTGCGACGAAGCCGCGGGGAACGGGACACCAATCCACGACGGGCCGGGAGGCTACCGGACGACCACGAGCCGCTGCGTGAGCGTCTCCACCCCCGCCGACAACCGCACCACGTACACGCCCGGAGCAAGACCCGCCGTCTCCACCGTCGACACGTGGCCGCCCGCCGCGCGCGCTCCGTCCACCACCACCGACACCTCGCGCCCCAAAAGGTCCACGACCGTCAGGCGCACGGTCCGCGCCTCGGGCAGCGAGAATGAGATCGTCGAGGTGCCACGCGACGGGTTCGGGCGAGGCGACGACAGCGACAGCGCGCCCGACGCACCGCCCTCGACCGCCGTCGCGCCCCGCGGACCCGCCGTCAGCCAGAACCGCGGTGCCACCGACGACGCACGCGCGCCCGACGGCACCGTGCCCTCCGATCGGGCCGCCGTCGGCACCACCGCGAACGCGTACCGCTCCGCCGTGGCCAGGTCCACCGTGGTGCCCGTCGACAGGTCCCGCAGGACGGCCGTCCACCCCTCCGGCAGGCCCTCGACACGCGGCCACGTCAGCACCAGGTCCGACCCGGCGCCGACCGACGCCACCGACAGCGGCACGGACAGCGCCGCGACCGGCCGGCTCTCGACCGCGCGCATGGCACCCTCGTCGCCCGTGGCGAAGGCGAGCAGCACGTGGGCGGCTGCCAGCGGGGCCAGCTTGGCCGCGTCGCCGGCGTCGCGGCCGTCGAGGCGTCCCTCGCCGAGCACGAGCACGGCCGCGCGGTCGACGAGGGTGCCCTCGGCCGAGGCCAGCTCGAAGGCGACGAGCGCCTCGGAGGCGTCCGCCGGGGCAGTGTCACCGGCCGGGTCGCCGGCGGGGCGGGTGAGCGTGCCGCCGGTGGTGCGCGCGCTCGCCGGGATGGTGAGCGTGCCGGCAGTCGCGCCCTCGGCCCAGAAGCCCTGCCAGGGCGCGATCACGGGGCGGGTGACGGAGGACTCGTAGGTGGCCCCGGCCGCGTTCCACATCTGGACGACGGTCGAGGCGAGGTTGCCGGCTCCGGGCCAGGTGCCCACGGCCGAGACGTTGAGGGAGACGCCGAACGGGTTGCCGAGCAGGTTGAACGTGTCGCCGGCGGCGTGGACCGCGACCGGCGTGTTGGTCGCGACGGCCGCATTCGCCGAGACGAGCGTCGACGGGAGCGCGCGGCTGTTGCTCGGCCCGCCGGGCGTCAGGTCGACGTTGTAGAAGTACCACCAGAAGCCGCGGCCCGACGCGAGCACGTCGCTCCCGCCGGCCGGCACGGCGTAGGCAGTGCCGGAGTATCCGGTGTAGAG
>JANPJI010000553.1:0-3155 GCA_031425425.1 Rubricoccaceae bacterium | reverse complement strand
GCCGCCGAGGTCGCTCGGCGTGTTCACGATGACGTACCCGCCCGGCCGCAGCACGCCCGCGACGTTGCGGAACACGGCCCGGTCGTCCTCGATGTGCTCCATCACGTCCACCGACAGGCAGAGGTCGAAGTCGCCGCCGAGTGCCTCGGGGAGCGGCTGCGTGAGGTCCGCCTCGGCCCACCGCGCGCGCGCGGCGTGGGGCGTCGTGTTCACGAACGCCTCGGCGCGGTCGAGGTACTCCCGCTTCACGTCGACGGCCACCACCTCGACGTTCGCGAAGGAGCGCAGGAGCCAGTACGTGTACTGCCCGAAGCCCGTCCCGGCGTCGAGCACGCGGAACGGCCGGCCCGCCGGTGCCCGGCCGATGATCTGGCGCAGCGCCCTTCTGACGTACCACGACCGCAGGAAGACGGCGTCGAGCGTGCGGTAGAACGCCTTCGTGCGGAGGGGCGAGGCCCAGAAGAAGGAGCCGAGGCGGTCCTTGACCGGATCGTAGTCCACAGAGCGCGGGGGAGATGCAGCCGGGAAGGTAGAAACCCGGCCCCGCCCCTACTTTGAAGACGCCGCACCTGCCCGCCCCGACCATGGCCTCGTACGCGACCGTTGCCCACGACGGCACCCTGCGCACCACCGTCGAAGGTGCCCTCGACTTCGACGGCACGGCGGCGGTCGTGCGCGGGGTCGCGGATGAGAACGCCGAGCAGGGCCGCCACCTCCTCGTGGACCTCCGCGGCGCGGACGGCGCGGCGCTGTCGTTCGCGGACGTCCACCGGCTCGCGGGAATGCTCAGCGAGACGCCCGCCGCCTTCCGCAGCCGCATCGCGCTGCTGGACACGTTCCGCGGGGGGTTCGAGAAGGTCCAGTTCTTCGAGGCCTCCGCGACGCACCAGGGCTACACCGTCCACTCGTTCCTCGACGAGGCCGCGGCCGTCGCCTGGCTCGACGCCGGCCCGGTGCCGTAGCGGGCGGAACCGGGCGAGGCGCGCGGTATTCTGCGCCGCAGACCTTCCCTCGGCCCATGAGCCATCCGTCACCGACCCGGCCCTCGGGCTCGTACCTCGCCGCGCTCTCGCTCGCCGCCCTCGGCGTCGTCTACGGCGACATCGGCACGAGCCCGCTCTACGCGCTCAAGGAGGTGTTCTCCGAGCATTACGGGCTCGGCGTGACGCCCGCGAACGTGCTCGGCATCCTGTCGCTCATCTTCTGGAGCCTCGTTCTCGTCATCTCGGTCAAGTACCTCGCCTTCGTGATGCGGGCGGACCTCCGCGGCGAGGGCGGAATCATGGTCCTGACGGCCCTCGTCACGCCGAGCCGCGTGCACGTCATGGGCGCGCCGCGGACGCCGGCCGAGGGCGACGCCGCCCCCGCGGCCGCCCCCGGCGAGACGCGCGAGCACGCCGCCGAGCGCGTCGGACGGCGGCGGACCGTCCTGATCGCGCTCGGCCTCTTCGGGGCCGCCCTGCTCTACGGCGACGGCATGATCACGCCGGCCATCTCGGTGCTCTCGGCCATCGAGGGCCTCTCGGTGGCGACGGACTTCTTCACCGTTCCCGGCCGCGAGCCCTTCATTCCCGGCATCACGATCGCGATCCTCGTGGCGCTGTTCGCCGTCCAGAGCCGCGGCACGGCCGGGCTGGGCAAGGTCTTCGGCCCGATCACGGCCGTCTGGTTTCTGATGCTCGCCGGCTTCGGGATCTACCAGATCGCGCTCACGCCGGGCGTGCTCGCGGCAGTCAACCCGGCCTACGGCTGGGACTTCTTCGTCCAGAACGGCCTCACCGGCTACTGGGTGCTCGGGTCGGTCTTCCTCGTCGTCACCGGCGGCGAGGCGCTCTACGCGGACATGGGCCACTTCGGCATCCGCCCGATTCGGCTCGCGTGGTTCGTGGCCGTGCTGCCCGCGCTGATGCTGAACTACTTCGGCCAGGGCGCGCTCCTCATCCGCACGCCCGGCGCGGCCGAGAACCCGTTCTTCCGCATGGTGCCGGGGCCGGACTGGATGGTCTACCCCGCCGTCATCATGGCGACCGTCGCGACGTGCATCGCGAGCCAGGCCATCATCTCGGGCGCGTTCTCGCTGACGCGCCAGGCGGTCCAACTCGGCTACCTCCCGCGCCTCGACATCCGGCAGACGTCGAACCGCGAGTACGGCCAGATCTACATCCCGGCCGTCAACTGGGCGCTCCTCGCGGCGTGCATCGGGCTCGTGCTCGGCTTCCGGACGTCGACCAACCTCGCGGCGGCCTACGGCGTCGCCGTCACAGCGACGATGTTCGTCACGACGCTGCTGTTCTACGTCGTCGCGCGGCAACGCTGGGGCTGGAACCGCTGGGCGACGCTCGCGCTGTGCGGCGTCTTCCTCGTGATCGACATCGCCTTCCTCGGGGCCAACCTCGTCAAGGTGCCCGATGGCGGCTGGTTCCCGCTCGCCGCCGCCGGCCTCATCTTCGTCCTGATGACGACGTGGAAGCGGGGCCGCGAGATCCTCGGCGAGCGCCTCCAGATGGGCGCGCTCCCGCTCACCGCCTTCCTCGCCGATGACGGCGTGGCGCGCCTCGCGCGCGTGCCGGGCACGGCCGTCTTCATGGGCGGCAACCCGGACTCGACGCCGGTGGCGCTCCTCCACACGGTCAAGCACATGAAGAGCCTCCACGAGACGGTGGTCATGCTCACCGTGCGCACCGAGGAGATCCCGCACGTCGAGGCGGCGGACCGGATCCGCGTCGAGAAGTTCGACCACGGCTTCTACCGCGCCATCGTGACGTTCGGCTTCACGGACGACCCGGACGTGCCGGCCGCGCTCGCGCTCGCGCAGGAGCCGGGCCTGAGCTTCTCGGAGATGCACACGACGTACGTCCTCGGCCGCGAGCGCGTCATCTCGACGCACGTCGGCTCGGGCATGGCCCGCTGGCGCGAGCGCCTCTTCGGGATCCTGTCCAACAACGCCCGCTCGGCGACGGCCTTCTTCAACATCCCGGCCAACCGGGTCGTCGAGATGGGCGCACAGATCGAGATCTAGGGCCTGTCTGGAAACTCCAGATCAACGTCATCCCCGCGCAGGCGGGGATCCATCGGACGCCAGAAACAACGTGGATTCCCGCCTTCGCGGGAATGACGATTCTTGAGAGAACGCGCGCAACCGAGTTTCCAAACAG
>JANPJI010000552.1:0-6089 GCA_031425425.1 Rubricoccaceae bacterium | reverse complement strand
CCTCTACACGCCCGAGGCGTTCGGCGTGCTGACGCTCGTCACGACCGTGGTCGCGCTCCTCTCGGCCGTCGCCCACGGCGGCTACCGCTACGCCGTCCTCCTCCCCGCCCGCGACGACGAGGCGGGCGGGCTCGTCGGCCTCGCCCTCGCGGGCGCGCTCGCGACGACGCTCCTCGCGGCGGCCGCCGTCGCCGTCGCGCAGCAGGCCGGGTGGACCGGTGGCGAGGCGTCGTGGTGGCTTCTCCCGCCCGCGCTCCTCGCGCTCGACGCGTCGCAGACGGCCGAGACGTGGCTGGCGCGGCGCGACCGGTTCCGGACCATCTCGGGCTCGCGGATGGCGCAGTCCGCCGCGGTCGTCGCCGTGCAGGTCGGCGGCGGGCTGGCTGCGGTTGGAGCCGTTGGCCTCGTCGGCGGAGCCGCGACGGGGTTCGCCGCGTCGCTCGTCGTGACCGGCGTGGCCGTGTGGCGAGCGGACGGCCGCGCCCTCGCTGCGGCGTTCCGCGGAGAGGCGATGCGCACGCTCGCGCGGCGCTACGCGCGCTTCCCCGCCTTCTCCGCCCCGGCCGCGCTCCTCAACCTCACCGCGACGCGTCTGCCCGTCCTGCTCCTCGCTGCGTTCGCGGGCGAGGCCGTCGTGGGGCAGTTCGGGGTCGCCTACGGGACGCTCGCGCTCCCGCTCGGGCTCGTGACCGGCGCAGCCGGACAGGTCTTCTTCGCACGCGCCGCCGAAGCCGCGCGCGACGGGACGCTCCCCGCGCTGACGCGGCGGACGCTCCGCGGCCTGCTCGCCGTGACCGTCTTCCCGAGCCTCGCCGTCGTCGCGGCGGGGCCGGGCCTGTTCGCGTTCGTGTTCGGCCCGGCCTGGGAGACTGCCGGCATCTTCGCCCGGCTTATCGCACCGTGGGTGCTCGCCGCGAGCGTCGCCGCCCCGCTCACCGCCCTGTTCGACGTGCTGGAGCGGCAGCGCGCCGACCTCGGCTTCAGCGTGTTCATGGCGTCCGTCCAGACCGCCGTGCTCGTCGCGGCAGGCCTGACGCAGGCCGACCCGCTCGGCATCGTGCTGGCCGCGAGCGTCGCCGGGGCGTTCCTGCGCATCGGGCACGTGGCGTGGATGCTGCGCCTCGCGTCCGTCCCGGCCGGCCCGGTCCTGCGCGACGCGGCGGCCGCATTCGCCCTCGCCGCTCCCCTCGCCGCCGCCGTCTGGGCCGTCGACGCCTCGGGCGCGGGTGGGGCATGGACTGTCGCCGCGACAGCGGCGGGAGGCGTGCTCACGCTCGTCCTCGCCGCGCGAAGAGGGACGTAGGGACCGGCGACCGGCAGACGTATCGGCACACTGGCTGACGCCTTTTCAGGCCAGTCCCCAATCGCCCCTTCCCATTTCCTCTTACAGGATCGAGCGGAACGTGCTCGGGAGCCCCGTCGGCGCGGCCTCGGGCGCGGCCGGGCTGGACGGCGCATCAGGCGCGTCCGCGCCGTCGGGGCCACAGTAGGTCGCGTACGCGGCGCGGAGGTCGGTGGCGATGGCGCTCGCCGAGCGGCCCTCGATGTGGCGGCGCTCAAGCACGAAAACCGGGTCGCCGTCCTTGATCAGCGCCATGAACGGCGACGAGGGCGCGATGCCGGCGAGGTGCTCGCGCAGGCGGGCCGTGGCTTCCAGATCCTGCCCGGCGAAAACCGTCACCTGCCGGTCCGGACCGACTTCCAGCGGCTGCACGAGCGCGATGGCCGGGCGGGCGTTGGCCGCGGCGCAGCCGCAGACCGAGTTCACGACCGCGAGCGTCGTCCCGGACTGCGCCTCGGCCATCGCGGCGTCTACGTCGGCCGCCGTGCGGAGCTCGGCGACGCCGAGGCGGGTGAGTTCCTCGCGCATCGGGGCGACGAGGTATTCGGGGTAGGGCATGAGTCGTAGAGGAGTGAGTAGGAAGCGGTACAGACCGCCTGCTCCACCCGTTCCGGCTTCACAGCGGCTTGGTGTGGAGAGAAAATTAAAGCGCTTACACGGATCGGCGATACCGTCTCAGAATCGCCACCGAGCGTCTTGGAATGGGACGACATCGACGGGTCTTTCGTCAGGATTCCCCCGATGCCCCGTCTGGCGAGTAGTTTTCCAGGACCGCCACGTTCCCACCCTGTATGATCTGGCTACCCACGCGCCCGCTCCTTCTCGCGAGCGCCCTCCTGCTGACCGCGGGCTCCACCCTGCCGGCTGCGGCCCAGTCCGCTCCGTCGGCGTCTGCCCTCTCGTGGAGCTTTTCCCGCCCGACCGCCCCGGCGACGCCCTCCGCGGACGTCTCCGAAGCGGCCGGCCCACGCCGGCGCCCGACGCGCCGCTCGTCTGTCCGTCCTGACACTGTGATCGCCGTCTCGTCGCGGTCCACCTCCCGCGCCAGCGCCACGAGCGGCGCGATGTCCTCCGAGCGGATGGCGATGGTGTCGGCCGCGCTCCGCGACGCGGGACGCCCGTGGATCGGGACGCCCTACCGCTGGGGCGGCGACTCGCGCCGCGGCATCGACTGCTCGGCATTCGTGCGGCAGTTCATGCGCGACAACCTCGGCGTGGACCTGCCCCGCGCGACGGCCGGGCAGCAGTACGAGGGCGTCTCGGTCCGCAAGGAGGACCTGATCCCCGGCGACCTCGTGTTCTTCCGCCGCCGGAGCGTCCGCCACGTGGGCGTGTACCTCGGCGACGGCGAGTTCATCCACGCCTCGTCCAGCCGCGGCGTGACCGTGTCGAACCTCTCGGAGGGTTACTACGAGGGCGCGTACTGGATGGCCCGCCGCGTGCTCAGCGCGCCCTCGGGCCGCCGCCCGACGCCGCGCCGCGCGTCCGTGGACTCGTCGGCCGTCCGCGGCTAGCCTGGCCTCTGCGGCGCGCGGTCGTGAGAGGCGCGCGGCACGTCGTCGCCGTATCTTGGCGTCTCGCATCCCGGCTCACCTGCCGGGATGCTCCTTTTTTGTGGCTCCGCTCCCGGACCGTCTGTTTCCGGACCGTCCGCCGGGCCGCCTCTCCGCCGCCATGAGCTCTACCGTCTACCTCACCGAAGAAGGCCTCCAGAACCTCAAGGACGAACTCCACCGCGCCCGGACGACCGAGCGCCAGCAGATCGCGGAGGACATCGCCGAGGCACGCGCCCAGGGCGACCTCTCGGAGAACGCCGAGTACGACGCCGCGAAGGAGGCCCAGGGCCACCTCGAGGCGCGCATCGCCCGCCTCGAAGGGACCATCTCGACGGCCCGCGTCGTCGATGAGTCCGAGGTGGACGCCTCACGGGCGCGGATCCTCTCGAACGTGCGCGTGATGAACAAGACGGCCAAGAAGGAGGCCATCTACACGCTCGTCGCCCCGCAGGAGGCGGATCTGGCGCGCAACCGCGTCTCGGTCGAGAGCCCGATCGGCAAGGGCCTGCTCGGCAAGGAGGTCGGCGACACGGTCGACATCAAGGTGCCGGCCGGGCTCGTGAAGCTGGAGATCTTGGAGATCACGCGGTAGCCGCGTGCTGTGCCGCGCCTGCGCCGCGCAGGTGCCGCGCAGGCGCACGCATCGCCCGTCCTCGCATGGCTCGCCCTTCGACCCGATCCGCACCGACGGCTCCCGCCCGGCCGGCCGTCGGCCGGCGCTCCGCCCCGGTCGTTGACACGCGCCGCGGGCGGCGCAGGCGGGGTCCGGTCCGGACCGTGCTTCGGTTCGCCGTGTTCGCGGTCGTCGGCTACCTCGCGGCGTGCGTGCTGTTGCTCGTGGCATACCGGTTCGTCCCGCCTCCGGCGACGACCGTCCAGATCCGGACCGCCATTGAGGCTGCGGCAGGGGGCGAGCGGTTCGGGTATGCCTACAGTCCGGTGAGCGAAGACGCGCAGGACCCCGACGTCCGGCACGCCGTCGTCGCGAGCGAGGACGCGCGCTTCTACCAGCACGCGGGGTTCGACTTCGAGGAGATCCGGAGGGCACGCGAGGATGCCGCGCGCCGCGGCCGCGCGCCGCGCGGCGCGTCGACGCTCACCCAGCAGCTCGTCAAGAACCTGTTCCTGACGAACGGCCGGAGCTACGTCCGCAAGGCCTTTGAGGTCCCACTGACGCTGGCCGCCGAACTCATCCTGCCCAAGGAGCGCATCCTGACGCTCTACCTCAACGTCGCCGAGTGGGGGCCAGGCGTGTTCGGCATCGAGGCGGCCGCCGCGCACCACTACGGCACGACAGCCGATGCGCTCTCCCGGAACCAGGCGGCGCGCCTCGCGGCCATTCTCCCGAGCCCGATCGAGCGGTCGCCGGACAACATGGGCCAGACGGCGTCGCGGATCCAGACGCGGATGAGGCAGATGGGGTACTGAGGGGGCCAGTGGCCGCCCTTCCATCCTCACTCCTATCATCGTTGTCATCCTGAACTTGATTCAGGATCTGTCTTTTCTGAACGACGCCCGAGAAAGGCAGATCCTGAATCAAGTTCAGGATGACATGTACAAAGGGTTTCTGTAAACCCGACGTCACGCTCCTCCGCCCATCCCTCATGACGCCTCTCGCATTCCCGCCGGTCGACCTGCGCTCGGACACCGTCACACGTCCCACGCCGGCGATGCGCCGCGCGATGGCCGAGGCGGAGGTCGGCGACGACGTCTACGGCGAGGACCCGACGATGCGGCGTCTCGAAGAGACGGTCGCGGACCTGCTTGGCAAGGAGGCGGCGCTGTTCGTGCCGTCCGGCGTGATGGGCAACCAGATCGCGATCCGCCTCCACACGCGCCCCGGCGACGAGGCGGTCGTGGCCGAGCGGAGCCACATCTACCACTACGAGGGCGGCGCGCCGGCCGCGCTGTGGGGCGTCCAGCTGAGGCCCGTCGGCGGGATGAGCGGCGTGCTGACGGCGGCCGACGTCGAGGCGGTCGTGCAGGGCGCGGAGGACTGGGAGGCGCGGACCCGGCTCGTGTGCCTCGAGAACACGCTCAACAAGGCCGGCGGCACGGCCGTGCCCTCGGCCGCCGTCGCGCCGGTCGTCGCCGTGGCGCGGCACCATGGGCTGGCGCTGCACCTCGACGGGGCGCGGCTGTGGAATGCGGCCGTAGCGCTGGGCGAGAACGAGGCGGCCCTCGCCGCGCCGTTCGACACCGTCAACGTGTGCCTCTCGAAGGGGCTCGGCGCGCCTGTGGGGTCTGTCCTCGCGGGCACCCGCGACAAGATGCGCGAGGCGAGGCGCGTGCGGAAGCTGCTCGGCGGGGGGATGCGGCAGGCGGGCATCCTGGCCGCGGCGGGCCTCGTGGCGCTGGAGCACCGCGGCGGGCTGGCTGCGGACCATGCGCGTGCGCGGCGTCTCGGCGAGGCCGTCGCAGCACTTCCGGCGTTCCGGCTCGTCCGCCCGCCCGACACCAACATCGTCCTGTTCGACACGCCGGGGCATCCCGCGGCGAGCACACTCGCCGCCCTCGCCGCGGCGGGCGTGCTCGGCACGGCGTTCGGCCCCGAGACGGTCCGCCTCATCACACACCGCGACGTGGACGACGCGGGCATCGACCGGGCCGTCGAGGCGCTGGAGCGGGCGGCGGAGGACGGAGCCGGGCAGGAGTAGAGGTTCCGGCGGCGCAGTGCCGTGGAACCGGGCGCGGACGTGGTGCCTACACCCGGACACACACCGGGCGCGAGCGATGGCCGAGTGGTTCGAGGAGTACGAGGACGAGGCGGGGCGCGCGGCGGCGCAGCGGCAGATGCGGCGGCTCGTCGTCGCCTTCGCGCTCGTCTCGGGTGCGGTCGTGGCCGGGGCACCGGTCGCGGCGCTGGTGTGGCCGCAGGCGTCGGCCGTCGTGGCAGGCGCGGGCGCGGTGATCCTCGCCGGCCACGGCGGGTGGCTCGTGTGGCGGCTGGTGCGGATGCGCCGCGTCGTGTGGCGGATCGCGCTGTCGGTGCACCACCTCGTCGCGCACGACGCGACAGGCCTGCGCCGCGTGGTCGCGTGGCCCGACGTCTCGTGGGTGGACGTGGGCGCGGCCGGCATCGACGTCGTGGGCCGGCGGATGGGCCGGCGCGTGCGGATCGTCGTCCCGCCGTCGTTCCCGGACTATGGCCGGGTCGGGCACCGGCTCGTGACCTACGCCGAGGCGTTCCG
>JANPJI010000551.1:0-6039 GCA_031425425.1 Rubricoccaceae bacterium | reverse complement strand
GTCGACCGTGCGGACGCCGTCCGCGCCGAAGGTCGGGTCGAGGGTGCCGGCGGTCGTCAGCCGGATCACGGCGGCGTCGAGCGCGACGACGGCCCCGCCGGCCTCGGCGACGGCGTCCGGAGCCGCGAGGTCGCCGCCGGCAAACGTGGCGTCCGGCGAGCCGTCGGCGAGGTAGCCTGCGGCGACGAACGCGCTGCCGCCCGCCGCCTCCGTCTGTCCGACGGCGACGATGGAGCCGTCCTGTCGAGTCGCGAGCGACACGAACGCCGAGACGCCGCGGCCGGCCTCGCGCACGAGCCCCTCGTCGCCGAAGTCCGGGTCGACGCTCCCGCCGGGCGTCAGCCGGACGAGGACGCCACCGACCGGCGTGTCGTCCGCGTCCTGCGCGAGCCCGCAGACGAGGACCGACCCGTCGGCGAGGAGCACCATGTCGGTAAACGTGTCGCGAGCCGGCCCGCCGAGGTCGACCGTGCGGACGCCGTCCGCGCCGAAGGTCGGGTCGAGGGTGCCGGCGGTCGTCAGCCGGATCACGGCGGCGTCGGGTCCGATGCGGCCGGCGAGTAGGATGCGGCCGTCGGGGAGCACCGCAACGTCGGCGGCCACGCTTCGGAGCGTGCCCGAGGGGTCGAGGACGACGCGGCTACCGACCCCGAAGGTGGGGTCGAGGCCGCCCGTCTGGGCGTGGGCCGTTGCGGAGACGAGGGCGAGAAGGGCGTACGCGAGACGCATGTGCAGCTGGAGACGTGTCTGGCCAAACCTAGCGCGTCCCCTACGGCGTGACCTGGTGCAAACGGACTACCCGGACGCCGCGCCGAACTCGTCACACGTACCGCGCGAACGCCGCCGCCTCGTCGTCCGGCATTGCGGGCCGGACCGGCTCGCGCGCGGCCTGCTCGGCGAGCCACGCCGCCGCGCCGTCGCGCTTGCGGATCGCCGTGTCGCCCTTCGGCCCGACCCAGCCGAGTACGGGCAACTCGCGGTAGCCTGGCTTGGCGTCCCCGAAGCCCCACCGGATGCCGCCGTAGGTTGACGCGTCGCGGCCGTCGAGCGAGAAGCGGTCGTTGAGGAGGCACGCCGTCGCGAAGCCCGCCTCGGGCGTGGGCGTCCACAGGAGGATCTGTTTGACCCAGAACATGCGCAGGTTGTTGTTCATCCAGCCGTCGAGGAGGAACTGCTTCTGGGCCGCGTTCCACGCCTCGCTCGCCGTCTCGCCGCGCGCCAGCTCGCCGAGCGAGTAGAGGTGCGGGCGTGGATCCGTCGCGTGGACAGCCAGCGTCTCGCGGGCATGTGCAGGCAGGCCAGCGTAGCGCGCCCAGTCGGGCTCGTGGCGGCAGCGGTGGTGGTAGTACTCGCGCCACGTGAGCGCCTCGTCGAGGAATTTCCACCGCGCCGCGGCGTGGACTGTCCCGGCCGCCTCGGCCTCGACCACCGCCCCGGCGACCTCGCGCGGCGAGAGCACGCCGAAGTGCAGCCACGGCGACAGCTTCGCCGACGCGTCGTCGCGGGCGGGGTTGTTGCGCGTCCACTTGTATCGCGGGACGACCTCGCGGACGGCGAACGCGAGGCGCTCCAGAGCCGCCGTGCGGCGCCCGGACCAGCCCGGCGCGGGCGGGACGGTCATGTCCACGCCGCACCCGGCGATGAGCGCGTCGAGGCCCGCGTCGTCGAGGCCGGCGAGCGCCTCGGACTCCGCCCCGAGGTCGCCGTCGAACGGCGATGTGTCCGGCTCCTGGCGCGTGTCCGTGCCGACGTGCGCCTCGCGGAGCGGCGTGTGAGCGGCGCGGAAGGCGGGCGTCGTGCGGAGGTGCCGCGGGAGGGCGTTCATCGGGACCGCGCAGCAGGCGTCGACGCCGAGCACGGCCCGGTCGAGGCGGGCGGTGAGCGCGTCGGCGTACTCGCGCGTGACGAACGTCGGCACGTCGTCCACGACGACGGCCGCGGCGCGCTCGGCGAGGCGCGCCACGAGGTCGACCTCGCCCTCGCCGTCCCGGCGGACGTAGCGAACGAAGCGAAGCCCACGGGCGGAAACGCCCGGCTCCAACTCCCGGCTCGCCTCCAGGATGAACCGGTGCAGGCGGTGCGATGCGTAGGGGTAGCGGTTTTCGAGCGCGTGGACGACCACGACCGGCAGGCCGTGCCGGTTGCCGAGCGCGATGGCCGCGTCGAGCGCGGGGTTCTCCTCGGCGCGGAGCGCCTGCATGAGCCAGCACAGGACGTAGTCGCGGCCCTGCACCTGTACCCGGTGGGCGGTGAGGCGGCGCGTGCGGAGGCGGAGGGCGTCGAGGGCGGTCATGCGTCGGGGAAGAGCGGGAGCGGGGCCGGCGTCTTTGGCTTCCTGGGCACAGGGGCCTTCCGAGAGCCGTTCGATGTCCACGTCCGCTCGCTCGCCGCGCGCCGCGAGCCGTGGCGGAGGTAGACCGCGTCGGTGAGCGCGCGCGTCTCGGGGCGCTCCTTGATCGCGTAGTAGTCCGCCCGCATGGCGGCGGACTCGGCGCGCCAGTCGACGACCGGGAGCGGGTAGCCGGGGAGCGGCGTCTCGGGGTGCGCGAAGAGGGCCGCGGCCGAGGCACCGGCGAGCTCGGGCACCCAGCGGCGGACGAACGCTCCGTCGGGGTCCTGGTCGGCGAGCTGCTTGTCCGGCGAGTACACGCGGAGCTGGTTGATGCCGACCACGCCGGCCTGCATCTGTGTCTGCGCGACGTGGATGCCCGGCTCGTAGTCCGCCCACAGGCGCGCCGTCGGGTAGAGCGTCGTCCGCCAGTCCATGCGCAGGCTGTGGACGGCCGCGCTGGCCACGAGCGCGCGCATGCGGAAGTTGAGGAAGCCCGTCTGGGCCGCGCACCGCATGCAGGCGTCGACGAGCGGCCAGCCGGTGTGGCCCGTAAACCACGCCTCGAAACGGTCGTCGCCGGGCGTCGGGAGGTCGGCGTAGGCCGCGTTGAGCGGCGCGAACTCCATCTGCGGCTCCGTTTCGAGGCGCTGGACGAAGTGGTCGCGCCAGTGGAGGCGGCTCTTGAAGGCCGTGAGCGATTTGCGCCACTGCGCGGCGTCGGGGTGGGCGACGCCCTGGAGCTCGGCGAGCCGCGCCGCTGTCGCGGCGTAGACGGCGCGCCCGGTCGTGGTGCCCCACGCGAGGTGCACCGACAGCCGCGACCCGTGCACGAACGCCTCGTTGGGCGACGAGATGCCGCCCGAGTAACCCTTGCCGCGCTCGACCAGGAAGCTCCGCAGCGTTTCCGCTGCGGCCGTCTCGCTCACCGCCTGACGGTGCTGGCGCTGCGCGTCCGTGAGGGCGTGCCCGAACGCCTCGGGCGTTGGCGCCTCGGCGGGTTCGAGAGCGCGCGCCGCCTCGGGCACGCGGACCCGCGCGAGGTCGGCCGGTGCCGGGGCGGCGAGCGGTCCGGCGTCGGTGAACGCGCGCCACAGCGCGTCGCGGCGGTCGCGGTCCACGCCGCCGCGGAAGACGCCCGTCTGGCGGTGCTCGTGCCACGCAACGCCCGTCGCGGCGCACCAGTCGGCGACGGCCCGGTCGCGGCGGAACGTCACCTCGGTCCCAGTCTCCTCGTGCGAGTGGACCGCCTCGAACGGGGCCGCTGCGTGAAGCCGGCCGAGCGCCTCAACGGCGTCGCCCCGGAGCACGAGAACGTCGACGCGCTGCCGGAGGTCGGTGAGGGCTTCACACCACGCGGCGACGTGGAAGCCGCTCGTCTCCTCTGCCCCGAGGACGGCGGGCTCGAACAGGAAGACCGGCAGGACATCGGCACCGCCGGCGAGCGCGGCCGTGAGCGCCGGGTTGTCGTGCAGGCGGAAGTCCTTTTTGAGCCACCAGAGGACGCGGGACATGACGGGGGCGGAGACGAGACGCGCCGTACGGCGCGACCCCATGCTGGGCTCCCGCCTCCCCTGCGGCGGGGATGGCGCGCCGGCCTGCCGTGCCGGACGTTGCCGTGCGTGCCGGCGGCTCGACTTCCGACCGTGCCGTCACGCTGCGAGGCCGCGCCCTGTGGTGGGAGCGCGGCCTCGTCGGTTTCCGGATCGTCAGGTGCTTACCCGTCCAGCCCGATGTCGATGCCGAGGCGGCGGAGCGTCTCGGGGCGCTCGTAGCGTGCCTCGAACGTGCCCGTGACCTCGCCCGTGACGGTCGTCCGCGGGCTCTCGACGCGGACGCCGTCGCCGGTGAAGCGGAACGTGACCGAGACAACCCCGTAGTCGTCCACCTGGGTGACCGTCACGACGCCCTCGGTGGCGCGGAGGACGGGGCCGGCGGCCTCGTCTGGGTCGTCGGCGTCGCTCACACGGGCGTAGCTGCCCGTGAAGGCCCGCGCGCCGGCCCCCTCGGTCGTGACCGAGTAGCCGCCGACGCCGGGGCGCGCGCCGTCGCGGCGCAGCGTGGCAAAGTTGTAGCCGTCCTCGTCGCTGTCGTAGAGGTCGCCGACGAACAGGCCGACCACGAACCGCGGCCCCTGCGCCGTCTCAACGACGGTGTACACCGCCTCGCCCTCGACGGGATCGGTCGTGCGGTCCACCTGGACGGTCCCGCGGAAGTCGCCGATGCTGGTCCCGTCCGCGTCGCACGCGGCGAGGGTCGCGCCGCAGAGCATCGCCGCGGCGATGATCCCGACGCCGGCGACGGCTGTTTCGAAGGCGGAGGCGAGGCGGGAGGGGCGGTCCCAGTCGGACCGGACGGTGAGGGGCATCGGGGTAGCTTGAAGGCGGAACGCGGCCCACTGCCGCCTCCGTTCCGACGACCCCGCGACCGCAAATGGCCCCCGTGCTCTGTCTCGAAAACGTGACCAAGCGGTACGGCGAGACGGTCGCCGTGGACGGCGTCTCATTCACGGCCGAGCCGGGGCGCCTCGTCGGCCTGCTCGGGCCGAACGGGGCCGGCAAGACGTCCACGATCCGCATGGTGACGGCGATCACGACGCCCGACAGCGGGCGGGTCACGCTCGGCGGCGAGACGGTCGGGCCGCCCACGCAGCGCCGCATGGGCTACCTGCCCGAGGAGCGCGGCCTCTACCGCAAGCTCCGCGTCGGCGAGCAGCTCGTCTACCTCGCCCGCCTCAAGGGCATGACGAAGGCGGACGCGACGGCCGCGGTGACGCGCTGGCTAGACCGCTTCGACGCGTCCGACTGGTGGGGCCGCCGCACCGAGGAGCTCTCGAAGGGGATGCAGCAGAAGGTCCAGTTCGTGGCCACCGTCGTCCACGACCCCGACCTCGTCGTGCTCGACGAGCCGTTCTCGGGGCTGGACCCGATCAACGCGGACGTCCTCGAAGGCGTCATCCGCGAGATGCGCGAGGCGGGCCGGACGGTCCTCTTCGCGAGCCACCGCATGGAGGCCGTCGAGGCGCTCTGCGACGACGTCGTGCTCGTCGCGCGGGGCCGCGTCGTGCTCGCGGGGCCGCTGCGCGAGGTCAAGCGGCGCTTCGGCCGCGACACCGTCTCGGTCGCGTGGGCCGGGCCGGACGCGTGGCTGGACGCGCTCGTCGCGGAGCCCGGCGCGCACGTGCTCCGCCGGAGCGCCGGGCAGGCCTCGCTGCGCCTCGCCGCGGGCACACCCCCCCGGCGCGTCCTCGACGCCGCCCTCGCCGGGGCGACCGACGTCGACCGGTTCGAGGTCCACGAGCCGCCGCTCGACGAGATCTTCCGCCAGGCCGTCGCGGAGCCGCTGGTCGGTGAGCGGTAGTTGAGCACATCCGGCCGGCGCGCAACCAGTCAAGCCAGAGCAGAATAAACGATATTGTCATCCTGAACTTGATTCAGGATCTGCCTTTTCTTCGGCACGCCTGAGAAAGGCAGATCCTGAATCAAGTTCAGGATGACAAGTAATGATGTGAGTGCCACTGCCCACTGCCTACTGCCCACTGTCCACTGCCCACCGCACCGTGTCCGTCATCCGCCTCATCGCCTGGAGCGAGTACGTCCGCCGCGTGCGGTCGCCGTGGTTCGCCGCGACGACGCTGCTCGCGCCCGTGCTGATGCTCGCGACCGTCGTCGTGCCGGTCGTCCTGCTGTCGGGCGCGGACGACGGCGCGA
>JANPJI010000550.1:0-1820 GCA_031425425.1 Rubricoccaceae bacterium | reverse complement strand
GCGCTCGGCTACGCCGTCGCCGGGTCCCGCCCGCTCGTCGTCGCGGTGATGGGCCGGGTCGGGACGGGCAAGTGCACGCTCGCCCGCGCCCTCGCCGACGCCCACGGGTGGGAGGCCGTCGCCTCCGACGCCGTCCGAAAGGCGTCGGCCGGCGTGCCCCTCTTCGAGCGGGGCGACGCCGCCGAGCGGGCCGCGCTCTACACGCCCGCGCGGACGGACGCGACCTACGCCGCGCTCACGGACGCTGCGCTCGACCGGGCCGCGCGCGGGCTCGGGACCGTCCTCGACGCGACGTTCGCCACGCGCCGCCACCGGGACGCGCTCCGCGCCGCCCTCGCCGCGGCGGGCGTCGGGCACCGGTTCGTCGAACTCGTCGCGCCGGACGACGTGCTGCGCGCGCGCCACGAGGCCCGCGAGGACGTTCCCGACGAGGCCTCCGACGCGCGGCAGTCGGACTTCGCGGCGCTCTCGGCCCGCTTCGAGCCGCCCCCTCCGCTCGAAGACCCCGACCACGTGGTCGCCGACGCGACGGTGCCCGTCGAGGACTGCACGGCCGACGTGCTCCGCCACCTCGTCCGCCTCAGCGGGTAACCGTACCTGTCACGCGGCACCGCCCCACCTCCGCCCGCCGTCGCCCTCCCAAGATGACCCGAAACGACGTCACCCTCCGAGCGATCAAGGCGCTCCACACGGTCGTCTGGGCGGGGTTCGCCGGCTGCATCGTCGCCATCCCGCTGGCCGCCCGGCGCGGGGAGCACCGGGCGGCGGCGGGCCTCGCCGCCGTCGTCCTGGTCGAGGTCGGCGTGCTGGCCGCCAACCGCGGGCACTGCCCGCTCACGCCAGTGGCGGCGCGGTACACGGACGACCGCCGCGACAACTTCGACATCTACCTCCCGCCGAGCGTCGCGAGGTACAACAAGCTCCTGTTCGGGACGCTGTACGTCGTCGGCACGGCCTACGCCCTGGCCGTGCGGCCCGCCTCGGCCTGACGCCCGCCCCGCCTTTCCGCAGCCATGCCCCACCGTGCCCACCACCTCCTGGCCGCCAGCGACACCACGCCATGAAGAGAGACCGCCCCAGGCTCACGTTCAGATCGGGCGTCGCGATTCCGGTGCTCCTGATGATTCCGAACGTGATCTGGATGCTATCGCCCGGGCTCGCCACGCGCCCCGGCGGTTCGGTCCCCCTCGCCCTCGCGGTCCTGGAGAACGTGGCCAGAGTCGCGGTGCTGGCCGTGCCGTGCGTTTACTCGGTGGATGTGAGACGGACATATTCCACGCTGGCCCTGGCCGGGATGGCTCTCGCACTGACCGTCTACTACTCGGCCTGGGTCCGATACTTCAGCGGCGGCGGGTCCCCGGAGCTTCTCAGCGCTCCGCTCGTTGGCATCCCGTCGCCGCTGGCGCTCGCCCCCATCGCCTTTCTGATTCTCTCCTCGTACGTGTTGCGTTCCTGGTGGATGCTCGGTGCCTCTGTGGTCTTCGGTGCGCTTCACGTCTGGGTCGCGACCGTGGGTAGCTGAGGCATGACCGTCACCGCCCCCGACGGGTCTGGCCAGCCGACGCCTCGCTGGAAGCAGGCCGTCGTCGCGACCGTGGGTGCGGCAGCCGTCGCGCTCCCCCTCGTCTGGATCGACGAGCCCGTGATGGCGCGGGCCGCCGTCGTGGCCGGCGTGTGCCTGGTGCTGTGGCTGAGCGAGGTCGTCCCGCCCTACGTGCCGACGTTCGTGCTGTGGGCGCTGACGCCGCTCCTGCTCCAGCCCTTCGGCGAGGCGTTCGGGCTGGAGCGCGTGCTCGGGTGGTCCGCCGACCCCGTCCTCG
>JANPJI010000549.1:0-2161 GCA_031425425.1 Rubricoccaceae bacterium | reverse complement strand
CGCGGGCCGCGGCTGGCGGATGCTCATGCAGAGCCTCGCGGCCGGGCGCGGGATCTCGCTCCCGGCCAGCGCCACGGCCGGCACGAAGGTCGTCGCCCGCGTGGCCGGCGCGCACGCGCTCGTCCGCAAGCAGTTCGGCCTGAGCATCGGCAAGTTCGAGGGCATCGAGGAGCCGCTGGCCCGCATTGGCGGCTGGGCGTACCTGCTCGAAGCGGCCCGCCGCTACACGAACGGCGGGCTGGACCAGGGCGCCGCCCCGGCCGTCGTCACGGCCATGATGAAGTACAACACGACCGAGATCTTCCGCAAGGCCATCAACGACGGGATGGACATCCTCGGCGGCAACGCGATCTCGCGCGGCCCGCGCAACCCGTTCGCCTCGGCCTACACGGGCGTCCCGGTCTCGATCACCGTCGAGGGGGCCAACATCCTCACGCGGACGCTGATGGTGTTCGGGCAGGGCGCGATCCGCTGCCACCCGTACGCGCTCAAGGAGATGCAGGCGCTCCAGACGTGGGACGTGAAGGCGTTCGACGCCGCGTTCTGGCCGCACATCGGGCACGTCGTCCGCAATGCGTTCCGCGCCGTCGGCCTGAGCGTTTCGCGCGGGTGGCTCGCCGCCTCTCCCGTGCCGGGCGTGGCGGCCCCATACTGGCGCAAGCTCCAGTGGACCTCCGCCACGTTCGCGTTCCTCGCGGACCTCGCGATGGGCACGCTCGGCGGCGACCTGAAGCGCAAGGAGAAGCTCACCGGCCGCTTCGCGGACGTCTTCTCGTACCTCTACCTCGCCTCGGCCGCGCTCGCGCGCTTCGAGGCGGAGGGCCGCAAAAAGGAAGACGTCCCGTTCCTCGTTTGGTCGATGGACTACAGCTTCGCCCGCATCCAGGACGCCTTCGACGGCCTCTTCGCCAACCTCCAGGTGCCGGGCGCGACGTGGCTCTTCCGCGGGCCGCTCGCCGCGTGGAGCCGCTTCAACCGCGTCTCCGGCGAGCCGTCCGACGCCGTGGGCCACCGCGTCGCCGCGGCGATGCAGGTGCCGGGCGAGCAGCGCGACCGCCTCTTCGGGGGGGTCTTCGTCCCGACCGACCCGACGACGGCCGTTGGACGCTTCGAGCACGCGATGGGCCTCGCCTACCAGGCCGAGGGCGTCGTGAACAAGGTCAAGGACGCGGTCAAGGCACGGAAGCTGCCGAAGGCCAACCCGGCGACACTCGTCGGCAAGGCCGTCGAGGCGGGCATTCTCACCGCCGCCGAGGCGGACCTGCTCCAGCGTGCCGAGGCGGCCCGCAACGACGCCATCCAGGTCGACTCGTTCACGACGGAGGAGTACTTCGCGAGCGCCGTCGAGCCTGCCGCGGCTCCGGCCGGGCTGACCTCCGGCGACGGGGCGTCGGGGGATGGTGCGGCGCTCGGGGCTGTCGGCTTCGGCGACCCGACCGGAACGTCGGCCGGCGGAGATGCCGGGGCTGTCGCCTACGGAACGGCCGTCGAGGACAACGCAGACTGATTCGGACCGATCTGTGACCGTCTGACGTTGCGTGTGAGGCGAGGCGGGTGGTACCGTACTCCACCCGTCTCGCCCCACCCTCGTCTATGCTCGTTGCTCCGGTCTTGCCTCGACGATCCTGGTGGACACGCACGCTTGGCAGCGCGCTGGCGGGACTTCTGGTCCTGACCGGGCCCGATGCCGCCGCGCAAGAGGTGGTAGACGGACGTGCGGACAGCGACACCGCGAGCAGCGGCGTTCCGCATGTCCGCGCCGTCCGCCTCTCCTCGGCCGACCGCATCCGCATCGATGGGCGCACGGATGAGGCGGCGTGGGCCGAGGCACCCGTCGCGGGCGCGTTCGTCCAGATCGAGCCCGATCCGGGTGCCGCCTCGACGGAGCGCACCGAGGCCCGTGTGCTCTACGACCGCGAAGCGCTCTACGTCGCCGTCCGCTGCTACGCCCGCGACCCGGGCACGATCGTGCGGCGCCTCAGCCGCCGCGACATCGGGACGACCTCGGATGACGTGTTCGTCGAGATCGGGAGCCCCGGCGACAGCCGGACGGCCTTCTCGTTCGCCGTCAACGCCGCGGGCGTCCAACAGGACGGCGTCCTCTCGGACGACCGTCCCGAGGGCGACCTCTCCTGGGACGCCGTGTGGGACAGCGCCGTCG
>JANPJI010000548.1:0-3298 GCA_031425425.1 Rubricoccaceae bacterium | reverse complement strand
CCCTGCCAGGCGTTGCGGGCATCGTCCTGGAAGTACGTGATCGGCGAGTCGGCCTTGTACCAGTCCCACGCCGGGTTCGCCTCGAAGTCGGGGTCGTTGGAGCCGATCCACGGCTCGCCGTACCAGATGACGTCGGCTGGGAGCGCGGCGCGGACGGCGCGGAGCGACTGCTCGTCGGTCTGCCCGGCGAGGTCGATCCGGAAGCCGTCGACGCCGAACTCCTCGACGTAGGCGCGGCACTGGTCGATGAGCCACCGCTGCACCATCGGGCGGTTCTCGCTTTTGACCTCGTTGCCGTACGAGCCGATGTGCGCCCCGTCGTCGCCCAAGCGGTAATAGTAGTGCTTGTCGATGCCGTTGAAGGTCATCAGGTTGTCGCGGCCCTCCATGTTCTCGCCGGTGTGGTTGAACACGAAGTCCACGACGACGGCCATCCCGCGGTCGTGGAAGGCCTGCACGAGATCTCTGAACTGTTCTCTCTCCGCCCCGGCCTCCGTCCCGCGGCGACGGTACCGGCCCTCGACCGCCATGTAGTGCGTGATGCGGTAGCCCCAGTCGTAGTTCTCGGTCGCCACGCCCTGCGCCTGCATGAACGGGTCGTCCGCGAACGCGGCAGCCCACGTCGTGTCGGGGTAGTGCAGGTACTCCTGCATCGGCATGAGGTGGACCGTGTTGACGCCGAGGCGCACGAGGTGGTCGATGCCGATGGGCTCGCCGCGGCTGTTGGTGAGGCCGGGCATCGCCATCGCCGGGATCGTGCCCCGCAGATCCTCCGAGACGGGCAGACGGTCCGTGAAGTCCTGCACGTGGACCTCGTAGGCGACGACGTCCTCGATGGCCGGGCGGCCCGCCGCGAGCGGCGTCGCGGGAACCGTCCGCCGGGCGATGCGCGTGCGGCCCCACGAGTCGTCCGACACGCGCCCGTACGGATCGGAGTAGCGAACGCCCGTCTGGTTGGTGAACTCGCTCCCCGGCCCGGCCGGCCCGAAGACGCCGAAGTCGTACCAGTCGCCGGTCGCGTCGCGCGGGAGCGCCGTCTCCCAGACGCCGTCGGCGTCGCGGCGCATCGCGTGGCTCTCGCGCTCCGCCCCGGCCGTGCCGTCGTAGAGGTAGACGCGGACCGAGTCGGCGCGCGGCGCGAACAGCCGGATGTCGGTGTGATAGCGGATCGGCGTGTTGCGGTTGCCTTGGTCCACCACCTCCGCCCCGAGCAGCTTCGTGGACGCGATGTCGCGCCAGAGGCCGTCGAAGCGCGCCATCGACCGGAGCGCGGGCGTCGTGCCGGGCATCTCCACGTAGTAGACCTGGTTCGTGGCGAGCGCCTCGGCCGGGACGAGAAGCGCCGTCTCGGCCTCGTTCGGGAGCACGCTCGCGACGGGCACGTCGCGGCCGTCCCACCGCGTGATGCGGTACGCCTCGGGGCGCAGCGGGCGCTCCGCGCCGGTCACCCGGACCCACACGGCCCGCTCGCCGCGCAGCTCGGCGACGAGGCGCGGCGGGGTCACGCCGAAGAGGAACACGTGGTTGCCGCCGGCCACGTTGGGCGCGCCCGCCGGAGGGTCCAGCCAGCGGCCCATCCCCGCGGCGTCGTCCACGCGGAACTTGAACGGCGAGCCGGGCGCGACGGCGGCGTAGCCCGCGTTGGGCACGGGCAGCACCCAGATCGACTGGCTCGACAGCGAGACGAGTTGATAGGCCGCGTCCTCCATGTCCGCGCTCCACCCGCGGAACGCGCCCGTCACGACGACGCGGCTCGGGACGGTCGCGCCCTGCGGGCCGCCGTACAGCGCCGGGTCGAACACGAACAGCGTCGTGTCGCCGCGGAGCGCGTAGCCCGCCGCGCGCTCCGCGGCCGTCGGCGCGCCGCGCGTGGGGTCGGCCTCCTGGGCTGCCACCGGAGGGGCGGCGGCGATGAGGGCCGCAACAAGAACGGCGATTGAACGGGCGGGCGAGATCTTCGACATCGGGCGTGGGACGGGCGGAAGGGCCTGCAAGGTGCCTCCAGACTCGCTCCGGGTCAACTCGGGCCCACCGGGTACGGCGCTCTGCCCTGCCGCAGGTGGAACTCGCTGGGACCGGGGCGCGAACAGGCCCACCCGGCAGTTCTGCCGGGGCCAACTCGTACCTGCACCACCGAGAGCCCCCGCTCTTCCCCCCATGCCCTCTCTCGTTTCGACGCGCACCCTCGCGCTCGCCCTCCCCTTCGCCCTGACGCTCGCCGCGTGCGACTCGACCGGCGGCGGCACCAGCGCCGACGCCAGCGTCTACGCCACGGCCAACCCGACCGGGCTCGACAGCGACGGCGTCGTCCGCCTCTCGGCCGACCTCGCGGCCGCCCCCGTCACGTTCGGCGGGATCACCGGCGTCACGAGCGTCCAGAGCCTCGTCCTCGACGGCAACGGCGACGGCTTCCTCACGGCCGACCTCGCCGGGACGCTCGGCGCCATCCTGTTCGTCCCGAACCTGTGCGACGAGACCGACGGCGAGTGCGCCAACGCGTCTGCGGCCATCGGGGCCGGTACGCGCATCGTCTCCGGTGTTGCGACGGGGCTCATCGCTCCGAAGGGCATTATCAACGTCGAGAACAGCCTCGTCGTGGCCGACAACGGCGGCGCGGGCGCCATCCGCGTCTTCGCCGAGACGGCGACCGGCAACGTCGCGCCGTCGTTCACGGTGACCAATATCACCGGCGCGACGAACGTGTGGGACGTGGCCTACGACGAGGGCGACGACCGCCTCTTCGTGGCCGGCACCAACGGCGTCGTGCTCGTCTACGACGACTTCTTCGCCGACCGCGGCGCGACCGGCCCGGACCGGACGATCACGCCGACCGACGGGACGGCCCAGATCTCGGTCAACCTCCACGGCATCGCCTACGACAGCGACCGCGACCTCCTCGTGCTGACCGACGTCGGCGTCGCGTCGGGCGGCGCGTTTGCGACCGACGGGCAGCTCTTCACCATCGCCTCGGCGAGCACGGCGACTGGTGCCACGGCCGTCCGCTACCGGATCTCGGGCGCTGCGACGACGCTCGGCAACCCCGTCGACCTCGCGCTGACCGGCGACGGGGACGTGTACGTCGCCGAGAAGGCGAACAGCCGCGTGGTCCGCTTCAACGGCGTCACCACGGCGACGGGTGCACTCACGACGGCTCCGGTCGCGTCAGTGGCCGTCGTCAACGCCGAGTCGGTGACGATCGCGAACGACTGATCGGTCTGATGTCGGAACGTGCGCGGCCGGCGCCCGAACACAACGGGGCCCGCCGCGCTCCGGTGACACGGCCTCGTCCGGGGCACGC
>JANPJI010000547.1:0-1860 GCA_031425425.1 Rubricoccaceae bacterium | reverse complement strand
GCTCGCTGAACAGCTCGCCGGAAGAACGGAACGCCGGGGCTACAAACTGAGGCGGTCGCGGAGGTCGCGGGAGCGCGTGCGGCTGGCCACCACTTCCAGGCCGCCGTCGAGGACGAGCTTGTAACGGCCCGAGAACCACGGAATCATTTCTCGCACAGCACCGAGCCGGACGAGCGCGCCGCGGTGTACCCGCATCGTCTGGGCCGGGTCGAGCCGTGCTTCGAGCGCGTCGAGCGTGAACGAGACGATGTGGCGGTGGAGCGGCCCGCCGCCGGGCCGGACGTGCAGGTTCGTGATGCCGTCCACGACGACGGCCGCGACGAGGTCGTCGGCCGAGACGACGAAGAGGCGGTCCACGCCCTGGACGGTGAACTGGCGCAGCGGGGCCTCGCCCGCCGGGGCGGGCGGGGGGGCGGTGTGCCGGTCGAGCTGTTCGAGCAGGTCCGCGAGGCGGTCCACGCGCGGGTCGGGTCCTGCGGCGCGGTCCGCGCCCCGGAGCGCCTCGGCGCGGGCCACGGCCGCTGAGAGGCGGTCGGCGTCGACCGGCTTCAGGAGGTAGTCCACGGCCGACGCCTCGAAGGCGCGCAGGGCGTACTCGTCGTAGGCCGTCGTGAAGACGACGGCGGGGCGGTGCGCCGGTGGGAGCCGGTCGAGCACGTCGAACCCGTCCAACTCGGGCATCCGGACGTCGAGGAACACGAGGTCGTACGGCCGCTCGGCCGCCTCCATCCGGTGCAGCGCGTCCACCCCATCCGTGGCCTCGTCAGGCACGTCGAGGCGGCCCGCGCCGACGAACGGGTCGAGAAGCCGTCGGAGGCGGCTGCGAGCCGGGGCCTCGTCGTCGACGATGAGTGCAGTGAGAAGCATCTGGCGTGCAGTTTAATGGGCGCTGGTCGAGGGCGCGTTCGGGGTTAACCGGAGAAAGACATCACCCCTTCAGTTCGGGCAGGGTCAGCGTGGCCGTGGTCCCGTCGGGTGAGGAGGCGAGACGGAGGCCGTCGGCCGTGCCGTAGACGCCGCGCAGTCGGGCCGCGACGTTGCCCAGCCCGATGCCGTGCACGGCGGCCTCGTCGGCTCCGTTCTGGACGCCGAACAGGGCCGGGATTCCGACTCCGGTGTCGGCCACGCGGACGACGAGCGCGCCGGACGCCTCGATGGCGGCCGTGACGCTCACGCGCCCGCCGCCGCGGCGCCGCTCGACGCCGTGCTTGACGGCGTTCTCGACGAGCGTCTGCACCGCGAATGCTGGGACGGCGCGGTCGAGGGCCTCGGCCGAGGCGTCGACCTGCACCTGGAGCGCCTCGCCGAAGCGGGCCTGCTCGACGGCGAGGTAGCGCCCGACGAGGCGTAGCTCGTCGCGGAGCGGCACCTCGGGCTTGCCCGAGGCGGTGAGCACGTCGCGGAAGAGCCCGGCGAGGCTCAGGACCGTCTGCTCGGCCTCGCCGGGGCGCTCTGCGATGAGCGCCGCGACGGTGTTGAGCGCGTTGAAGAGGAAGTGCGGGTTGATCTGCGCCCGGAGCGCGACGAGCTCGGCCTCGGCTGTCAGCCGCACGAGCGTCGTCTCGCGCTCGATGAGCGCGAGGCGCTCGACGGCGAGCGCGAGCTGCGCGCCCAGCACGCGGAGCCGCTCCACGTCGTCGGTGGTGTACACCGAGAGGCGGCGCGCGGGCGTGCCGAGGGCGAGCAGGCCGGCCGGCGCGCCGCGCCCGCTCGCCACCGGCACGGCGAGCGCGACCCCGAACGTGCGGAGGCGCGCCACCAACCCATGATCGAAATCGGCCGGTAAGCCCAGACTTTGAGCGACATCCCATGCGTGCACAAGATGGTCAGCTGCGAACATCTCGGCCAGGGCTGCGCCGG
>JANPJI010000546.1:0-3819 GCA_031425425.1 Rubricoccaceae bacterium | reverse complement strand
GGGACAACGCGGCCCTCTCCCCCTTCGTGTCGGAGCCTACTCCGCGACACCGCTGAGCGCGAGAGGGGGCTGTAGCGCGCCTGAGGCTAGGAGCGCGACGCCGCGGCGGAGAGCGCGGCGCGCGAGCACGCGGCGCCACAGCTTCTCGCCCGGCGGCTCGCTCGTCACGACGGCCTCGCCGAGGGTCGCCGGCTCGGCCGACAGGCGCACCGTCCGCCGGACGACCCCGTCCCGGACATCCGCCGCCGTCACGGCCGTCTGCGACGTCGCGAAGCCGACGAAGCGGACGATGATCGTGACCGGGAGGGCGGGGAGCGTCAGCCGGAAGCCGCCGTCGGGGTTCGAGACCGTCCCGCCGGCCTGCCCCAGCACGAGGGCCGTCGCGCCCGGCAGCGGCTCGCCCGTCTCGGCGTCGACGACGGTCCCCACGAACGTGACGCCCTGCGCCGCGACGCTCTGAGCGGCGGCCGGAACGAGGAGCAGCGCGAGGCCGACGAGGCGGAGCAGTCGAGGCACAGGCGGGCGGCGGGTTCGACGGGACAACGCGGCCCTCTCCCCCTTCGTGTCGGAGCCTACTCCGCGCGAGCGGTGACCGTCAGCGTCGGCAGACCCGCGCCGGTCGCGACGAGCACGTCGCCGGGGCGGACCGGGCCGACGCCGGCGGGCGTGCCGGTGTAGATCAGGTCGCCGGGTTCGAGCGTGAACACGGACGACAGGAACGAGACGATGCGCGCGACCGAGAACAGCATGTCCGCCGTCGTCCCCTCCTGCCGCGTCTCGCCGTTGACCGTGAGCTGAATCGAGACCGACTGCGGGTCGCCGAGCGCCTCGGCGGAGACGAGCGGGCCGAGCGGCGCGAACGTGTCGAAGCCCTTGGCGATGCTCCACGGTCCCTTTTCGGCCTTCGCCCGCGCCTGGAGGTCGCGCGCCGTCAGGTCCAGCCCCATCGCATACGCCGCGACGTGCGCCAGCGCGTCGGCCTCGGCGACGTGCCGCCCGGCCGAGCCGATAACCGCGACGAGCTCGAGTTCGTGGTGGACATCCTGGGACTGGCGCGGGAGCACGATCTCGCCGCCGTCGGCGACGAGCGCCGTCGTGGGCTTGAGGAACACGACAGGTTCAGCCGGCGGGGCCGCGACGTCGCCCATCTCGCGGACGTGCTCGGCGTAGTTGCGCCCAATGCAGAGGATCTTGCCGGGGCGGACGGCGCGGCCGTCGGGGAGGGTCAGGGTCATCGGAACGCAGGAACGCAGGAACGCAGGAACGCAGGAACGCAAGATGCTTCCATGCCTGCTCGCCTGCGCTCCTGCACCCGTCTCTTCCCCCGATCTTGAAGGCCAGGCGGTTGGAGCGACGCGGCGAGGCGCGCTAGCTTGGCAGGCTTCCGCGGATTCACTCGTCCGCAACCCCCTGCGCCCCCCGAGGCGGCCGCGCCACGCGCCACCGTCGCCCCGAGGGTCCTCAAGCCCGCACCCGCATGTACGCCATCGTCGAAATCGCCGGAAAGCAGTTCAAGGTCCAGAAGGACGCCAAGCTCTACATCCCCCGCACCAAGGACGACATCGGCGCGACGGTCACGATTGACCGCGTGCTGCTCGTCTCGGGCGACGACGGCGTCCAGGTCGGCGCGCCGACGGTGGCCGGCTTCTCGGTGAGCGCCGAGGTGCTCGCCCACGTCAAGGGCGACACGATCATCGTGTTCAAGAAGAAGCGCCGCAAGGGCTACAAGGTGCGCAACGGCCACCGCCAGCCCTACACGCAGGTCAAGATCACCGGCCTCTCCTCCAACTAAGCCGACCGCTGCGGCCTCCAGGCCCGGGTCCATCCTCTCATGGCACACAAAAAAGGCGTCGGCTCGTCCCGCAACGGCCGCGACTCGAACCCGCAGATGCTCGGCGTGAAGGTGTTCGGCGGCACGGCGATCCCGTCCGGCTCGATCATCGTCCGCCAGCGCGGCACCAAGTTCCACCCCGGCGTCAACGTCGGCCGCGGCAACGACGACACGCTGTTCGCCACGGCGACCGGCCGCGTCCGGTTCGCGGTCAGCCGCGGCGGCCGCAAGTTCGTCCACGTCGACGCCCTCGAGGCGCAGGCGTAGGGCGCTCCGCTCGGAGGGGCTCCTCCTCGCCCCCGTCGCGCACTCGTGCGGCGGGGGCGTTTTTGTGGGGTCGGGGAACGGGCACCGGGCATCGGGGGAAAGGCATCTTGCCGATGCCCGGTGCCCCTCCCCCGTTGCCTCACTCCGCAGGGTGAACCCTGACCTATGCTCGACCTCCGCCCCCACTTCGTCGTCCCGCCCGCGCCCGCAGTCGAGCTGCGCGCGTTCACGCACGGCCTCATGCCCCGCACGGTGCCCGCGCTGATGCAGGGCTTCTGCGAGGACTGGGCCGAGCGCGGCGTCGACGCGTGGAACCGTGTGCCGGACCGCTGGGGGCTGGGCCACGACACGTCCTGGTGGACGCTCCCCGACGACCTCGGCGACGCGTATCTCGCGCCGCTTCTCGGCGCGCCGGCCGGTACGTGCATCCTCCAGCCCAACGTTCACTGGACCGTCAGCGCGCTGCTCTCGTGCGACGCGCCGTTCCGCGGCACCGACGGCCGCGCCCGCACCGAGGTCGTGCTGACCGACGCCGAGTTCCCGTCCGTCCGGCACGCGGTCCACCGCTGGAGCGGCCTCCGCGACCTGCGCACGGTCGAGGTGCCTGCCGGAGCCGACGGGTTCGTCGACGTGGACGCGGTGCTGGAGGCCATCACAGACCGGACGGCGTGGGTGTTCGTGAGCCACGTCGGCTTCGCGACGGGCGAGGTGCTGTCGGACGACCAGATCCGGTCCATCACCGAGCGCGCTCACCGCCACGGCGCGACCGTCTGCGTCGACGGCTACCACGCGACGGCGTCGGTTCCCATCCACGCCGAGGCGCTGGGCGTGGACGCCTACGTCGGCGGGCTCCTCAAAGAGGCGTGCGGGTCGACAGGCAACAGCTACCTCTACGTCCGCGACGGGGCCGACCTCAGCCCACGCCTCTCGGGCTGGTTCGGCGACGCCGACCCGTTCGGCTTCAACTCCGTGCCCGAGGACAACCCGAGCCCGCGGCGGCGCTTTCTGGCCGGCACGACAGCCGTCGCCTCGACGTACCACGCCGTCGAGGGCCTGCGCGTGCTGCTCGCGGCCGACGACGGTGGCACGACGGGCGTCGACGCCGTCCGCGCCGACACGCTCGCCAAGGGGGCCGTCGCCGTGCGCCGTGCCGGGGCACTCGGCCTCGCGCTCCGCTCGCCGGCCGAGCCCGCGCGCCGCGGCGCGATGCTCGTCTTCGCCGTGCCCCACGCGGACCGGCTCTCGGCGTGGCTCAAGACGCGGGGCGTGTACACGGACAGCCGCCGCGGGGCCGCCCTGCGCCTCGCCCCGTTCGTCTGGAACACGGCCGCCGACGTCGAGCACGCCTTCGACGCCGTCGAGGAGGCGCTCGCCTCCGGCGCGCACCTCGCGTACGAGGCGCCCGAAGAGGGCGGGCCGGTGACGTAGCCGGCCGTCCGCCGGCATGGACTGGGACGAGATCCAGCCGGGGCTGCACACCTGCGTTTCGGGTCCCGTTCTACCCGTCGCGTACCGAATGCGTAACGAGCGGGCGGCTTGATTAGACCGGCGGCGCAGCGGCCGATCCTCTTCCGCGAGCGGCCGAAACGCCGTTCCGGCAGCGTGCGCGGCGCTCGGGCGTTCCCGTGTGCCGTTCTGAACGGCCGGGCCGGCGTGCCGCCGCGCCGTGGCACCGCGGTTGCGAGAGACGCCGGCACTCCCTGCCGCCGTGCTCGCATGAC
>JANPJI010000545.1:0-6239 GCA_031425425.1 Rubricoccaceae bacterium | reverse complement strand
CGTCGGTCATGAGGAGAGTTTGCCGCCGGTCACTTCGAGGATAGCCCCGGTCGTGAACGACGAGTCGTCGGAGGCGAAGTAGACGTAGGCCGGGGCGAGCTCCTCGGGCTGGCCGGGGCGCTTCATCGCCACCTCGTGCCCGAAGTTCTCGACCTCGGACTGCGGCATCGTCGCCGGGATCGCGGGCGTCCACACCGGCCCCGGCGCGACGCAGTTGACGCGGATGCCGCGGTCGGCGAGGTTCAGCGCGAGCGACTTGGTGAACGCGTGGATCGCGCCCTTCGTCGCCGTGTAGTCGATCAGCATCTCGTTGCCCGTGAGCCCGACGATGCTGCCCGTGTTGACGATGGCCGAGCCCCGTTTGAGGTGCGGCAGGGCCTCCTGGGCCATGTAGAAGTAGCCGAAGATGTTGGTCTCGAACGTCCGCCGGAACTGCTCGTCCGTGATGTCCTCGAACGCCAGCTGCGCCATCTGGAAGGCGGCGTTGTTGACGAGCACGTCCAGCCCGCCCAGCTCCGAGACGACGCGCGCGACGGCGGCGCGGACGGCGGCCCGGTCGCGGACGTCGGCCCGGATGGCGAGGCCGCGCCGGCCGTGGCCCTCCACCATGCCGACCGTCTCGGCGGCGTCCGCGTCTTCGGCGAGGTACACGATGGCGACGTCGGCCCCCTCCAGGGCGAACGCGACGGCGACGGCGCGGCCGATGCCGCTGTCGCCGCCGGTGATGAGGGCCACCTTGCCGGCGAGCTTGCCCGCCGGGCGGTACGCCGCGAGGTCGCTCGCGGGGGGCTGGTTCATGTCGCTCTGGCTGGCCGGGAACGTCAGCTTCTGGGCCTTGATCTCGTCGGACGACGGGCGGTAGAGGGCGCGGGAGGAGTCGGACATGGGGCCTGGACGCGGGGGAGGGGGCGGCGTGCCGGAGCAACCCGGCCCGGCGCACCGTGTTTCCGCTCGCTCGGCCGCGAGGCGCGGGGCTATCGCAACCTCCACGAGCCCGAACCCCCTGCCGCCCGGCAGGTCGCGGGCGGGCGTACGCCCGCCCAGCTCCCGGCTCGGACGGCTGTCCCCAGGTCCGGGTTCACCCGGCTCAATCGAGGGGGACAGTTTGGACGCGCTGCGCGGACGTCCCGGTCAAACGGGGCTCATGCGCGTCCGAACGGGGGGTTGGCTGCGCCGGCCTACCGGCTCTGGGTGGTGGCCCAACGGGGACGACCGAGTATGCGAGAGCCCTGGCTGCGAGGCGCGCGGCGCGCGGCCGAACCGCCGTACCCTTCCAGCCTCTTCTCTCTGGACGACACGTGCCCGATTCGCTCCCCGACGGCGGCCTTCCCGACACGGCGGCCCCCCTCGCGCCCGGCACCGAGGCGGCCCCGCTCACCGACGCCGAGACGCCCGACGACCCCTACGCCGGCCAGCCCGCCAGCCCGCTCCTCGTCGTCGGCCTCGGCGCGTCGGCGGGCGGCATCGAGGCGCTGGAGCGCTTTTTCCGCGCCCTCCCCGACGCGCCAGAGGCCGCGTTCGTCGTCGTGCTCCACCTCTCGCCGGACCACGAGAGCCACCTCGCCGAGGTCCTCCAGAAGACGACGGCCATGCCGGTCACGCAGGTCCGCGGGACCGTCCGCACCGAGGCGAACACCATCTACGTGATCCCGCCGGGCAAGAGCCTCTCGATGGCCGACGGCGCGCTGCGCCTCTCGTCGTGGGCCGACGGGGCCGAGCGCCGCGCCCCGATCGACTTCTTCTTCCGGACGCTCGGGCAGGAGCACCGCCGCTGCGCCGCCGTCGTCTTCTCGGGCCTCGGCGCGGACGGGTCGGTCGGGATCAAGCAGGTCCGCGAGGCCGGCGGGCTCATCCTCGCCCAGGCCCCCGCCGACGCCGCCCACGACGCGATGCCGCGGAGCGCCATCGAGACCGGCCTCGTCGACGACGTGCTCCCGGCGGAGGAGCTCGCCGCGCGCGTGGCCGCGTACGCCGCCCGGACGGCCGCGGTGCGCCTGCCCGACGAGCCGCAGGCCCTCCCCGAGAGCGACGCCGAGGCCCTCGTCTCCATCCTGATCAGCCTGCGCGTCCAGACCGGCCACGACTTCGCGCACTACAAGCGCGCGACCGTCCTGCGGCGCATCGCCCGGCGGATGCACGTCCACGGCGTGCCGACGCTGGCCGCGTACGCCGAGATCGTCCGCGAGCGGCCCGAGGAGTCCCTCGCGCTCCTGCAGGACCTGCTCATCTCGGTGACCAACTTCTTCCGCGACCGCGAGGCCTTCCGGACGCTCGAAACGGACATCATTCCGCGCCTGTTCGACGGCAAGGGGCCGGGCGACACGGTCCGCGTGTGGAGCGCGGGCTGCGCGACCGGCGAGGAGGCCTACGCCCTCGCCATCCTGCTCGCCGAGCACGCGGCGACGCTCGACCGCCCGCCCGAGTGCCAGGTCTTCGCGAGCGACATCGACGAGGACTCGCTGATGCGGGCCCGCGAGGGCCGCTACTCCGAGGCCATCGTCGCCGACGTGAGCGACGAGCGGCTGGCCCGGTTCTTCACGGCCGAGGCGGGCCACTACGTCGTCCGGAAGGACCTCCGCGAGAAGGTCCTCTTCGCGTCGCACAGCCTCATCAAGGACCCGCCGTTCTCGCGGGTGGACCTCGTGGCGTGCCGGAACCTGCTGATCTACCTCCAGCGCGACGTGCAGGCGCGCGCGTTCGAGATGTTCCACTTCGCGCTCCGCCCGGACGGCTACCTGTTCCTCGGCGCGTCCGAGTCCGCCGACACCGCGGCGGGCCTGTTCCGGCCGGTCAGCGGCCCGCACCGCATCTTCCAGCGGCGCGCGGTCGGGGCGCGCACGGTGCGGGCGCTGCCGTTGATGCCGTCGACGCCGGGGCGCAGCGAGCCGGCACGGCGGCCGGCGTCCTCCGCCGCCCCGCCGCAGGTCGGCGCGCTCGCGGGCGACCTCCACCAGCACCTCCTGGAGGCGTACGCGCCGCCGAGCGCGGTCGTGGACGAGCGCCACGACATCGTCCACGTGACCGAGACCGCCGGGCGCTACCTGCGCGTCCCCGGCGGCGTACCGACGGCCAACATCGTCCGGGCCGTGCTGCCGGAGCTGCAGCTCGAGCTCCGGCTCGCGCTCCACCGCGCCTTCCAGCAGGGCAAGCCGACGGTGGGCGGGCCGGTCCGCGTCGGCAACGAGGACACCCTCGTGCTGCTCATCGTGCGGCCAGCCCCACAGGCGGGCACCGACGAGCGCCTCGCGCTCGTCCTCTTCGCCGAGGTCGAGGACGCGGCGGCGGGCGTCGTCGCGGCGGGCGTCGCCCGGGGAGACGGCCCGGCGGGGCCGCTCGTGGCGACGCTCGAAGCCGAGCTCGTCCGCTCCCGCGAGCGCCTCCAGGCGACCGCCGAGGAGCACGAGACGTCGATGGAGGAGCTGCGCGCGTCCAACGAGGAGCTGCAGTCCATGAACGAGGAGTACCGCTCGGCGACCGAGGAGATCGAGACCAGCCGCGAGGAGCTCCAGTCGGTCAACGAGGAGCTCGAGACGGTGAACCAGGAGCTCAAGGCGCGCATGGACGACCTCACGCGCGTCCACTCGGACCTCGAGAACCTCATGGCGTCGACCGAGATCGGGACGCTCTTCGTCGACCGGGACCTGCTCGTGCGGCGCTTCACGCCGCGCGTGGCGAGCCTGTTCGACATCGCACGCGGGGACCGCGGGCGGTCGCTGCTCCACATCACGCACCGCCTCCACGACGTCGACCTGACCGCCGACGCGGCCCGCGTGCTGGCCACGCTCCAGCCGATCGAGCGCGAGGTCGCCACGCGCGACGGCGAGACGTACCTCGTCCGCATCCGGCCCTACCGGACCGTCGACGACCGCATCGAGGGCGTCGTGCTGACGTTCGTCGACATCACCGAGCGGACGCGCGCCGAGGCGGCGCTGCACGAGTCCGAGGCGCGCTACCGGACGCTCTTCACGACCATCGACGAGGGCTTCGCGCTCGGCGAGATGATCCTCGACGAGGCCGGCGCGCCGGTGAGCTACCGCTTTCTCGACGCCAACCCGGCGTTCCTGGCGATGACCGGCCTCGACGTCGTCGGGCGGACGGTCGAGGACGTCGTGCCGGGCGACGCCGCGACGTGGGTCGCGCGCTTCGCGCCCGTCGGCCTCGGCGGCGAGACGGTCCGCTTCGTAGAGACGGCCGTGGCGCTCGGCCAGACGTTCAGCGTGTACGCCTCGCCGGCCGCGCCCGTCGGCGGCGGCCGGTTCACGCAGGTCTTCTCGGACATCACGGCCCGCAAGAAGGCCGAGGCCGTGCTCGCGGCCGTGGCCCGGCGCGCCGCCTTCCGGGCGGCCTTCACCGACGCGCTCCGCCCGCTCACCGACCCGGTCGCGGTGCAGGAAGCGGCGGCGCGGCTGCTCGGCGAGCACGTGGGCGCGAACCGCGCGCTCTACGGCGAGGTCGAGCCCGACGGTGGCCACGTCGTCGTCACCCAGGACTACACCGACGGCGTGCCGAGCTTTGCCGGCCGGCACCGGATGGACGACTTTGGCGCGACGCTCATCACCGAGGTCCGCGCCGGCCGCGTGCTCGCCCTCCCAGACGTCGCGCTCGACCCCCGGCTGGGCGACGAGGAGCGGGCCGCGTTTGCGACGAACGGGATCGGCGCGGCCGTCGCCGTGCCGCTCGTCAAGAGCGGCCGGCTCGTCGGCGTCTTCGTCGTTCACCAGAGCACGCCGCGCGCGTGGACGCCCGACGAGGTCGCGCTCGTCGAGGAGACGGCCGAGCGGACGTGGGACGCCGTCGAGCGTGCCCAGGCCGAGGCGGCCGTCCGCGAGTCCGAGGAGCGCCTCCACCTGCTCGTCGAGGGCGCGCGCGAGTACGCCTTCGTCGGGACCGACGTCGACGGGCGCATCCGGACGTGGAGCGCGGGTGCCGAGCGCATCCTCGGCTGGACCGAGGCCGAGGCGGTCGGCGAGATGATCCGGGTGATCTTCACTGAGGAGGACCAGGCCCGCGGCGTGCCCGAGGCCGAGTTCGCCGGCGCGCGCGACCGCGGGCAGGTCCCGGACGAGCGGTGGCACGTCCGCAAGAACGGCGAGCACTTCTGGGCCTCGGGCACGATGCACGCGCTCCGCGACGCCGCGGGCACGCTGCGCGGCTACGCCAAGGTGCTCCGCGACAACACCCGGCGCCGGGCCGACGAGCAGCGTCTCGTCGACTCCGAGGCGCGCTTCCGCACGGCCGTCGAACTGGCGACCGTGCCGGTGATGCTCTACACCGACGACGGCGAGATCCTCGCCATCTCGGACGCGCTCGTCGCGATCTCGGGCTACACCCGCGCCGACCTCCCGACACTGGACACCTGGCTCGCGCTCGCCCACGGCCCCGACGACGCCCCGGCCATCGCCCGGCTCCTCACCGACGGCTTCGCCGGCGGGGGCATCATCGAGCCGGTCGAGATGACCATCCGCACGCGCGGCGGCGACGTCCGGACGTGGGTCTTCTCGGCCGCCGGGCCGGAACTGCTCCCCGACGGGCGCCTCTTCTACGCCGGCTTCGCCAGCGACGTCACCGAGCAGAGGCGCGCCGAGGCCGCCCTGCGCGCGATCAACGAGACGCTCGACGCGCGCGTGACCGAGCGGACGGCCGCGCTCGCCGAGCGGACCGAGCAGGCGCGTGCGCTCGCCGGCGCGCTCACGCTCGCCGAGCAGCACGAGCGCGACCGGATCGCGCAGGTGCTCCACGACCACGTGCAGCAGCTGCTCTTCGGCGTCCAGTTCAAGCTCCAGATTCTCGCGCCCGACGAGCCCGCGGCCGTCGCCCGCGTCGCGGGCGAAATCGGCACGCTCGTCGGCGACGCGCTCCAGGCCACGCGCGCGCTCACGGTCGAGCTCAGCCCGCCCGTGCTCCGGGGCGAGGGCCTCACGGTCGCGCTGGGGTGGCTCGCGACGCAGATGGAGGACACGCACGGCCTCCACATCTCCGTCGAGGCGACCGGCGACGTCACGGCTCTCGCCGAGGAGCGCCGCCTGCTCGTGTTCCAGCTCGTCCGCGAGCTGCTGTTCAACGTCGTCAAGCACGCCGGCGTCGCCGAGGCGCGCGTCGTCGTCGAGGCGCGCCCCGACCTGCTCACGGTCCACGTCGAGGACGACGGCCGGGGCTTCGGCGGCGCGCCGGCCGAGGCGCCCGGGCCGGGCGGCTTCGGGCTCGCCCGCCTGCGGCAGCGGCTCGACCCACTCGGCGGC
>JANPJI010000544.1:0-4455 GCA_031425425.1 Rubricoccaceae bacterium | reverse complement strand
GACGGTCGAGCCGTAGAGGTGGTCCACCGGGATCGAGAAGAAGCCCTGGATCTGGGCCGCGTGGAGGTCCATCGTGAGCACGCGGTCCACGCCGGTCTGCTCCAGCAGGTGCGCGATCATCGACGCGGCGATGCTCACGCGGGGCTGGTCCTTGCGGTCCTGGCGGGCGTAGCCGAAGTACGGCAGCACGGCCGTGATGCGCGCCGCCGAGGCGCGCCGCGCGGCGTCGACCATCAGGAGCAGCTCCATCCAGTGGTCCGCCGGGGGCGGCGTGGACTGGATGATGAACAGGTCGCTGCCGCGGATGGACTCCTCGTAGCGGACGTAGATCTCGCCGTCGGAGAAGTTTCGCAGCGTGACCTGGCCGAGCGCACCGCCGTAGGCGTCCGCGATCCCCTGCGCCAGGGCCGGATTGCTCCGGCCGGCGAACAGCGTGATCGGGAGGTCGGTCGGGATGGGCATGTCGAGCAGGGCGGGACGCCTGGGGCGGAGTTGCCCGGAGAGGATTCGAACCTCTGCAAACGCCTCCAAAGGGCGCTGTGCTACCGTTACACCACCGGGCAGAGGCGAGCGCGGCGCAGCGGGCGGGCGTATCGTGCGCCGCCGGCCTGGTGGGAGCCGGGCAAGACTGTCAAAGTAGAGGCCCGCCCCGCTCCAGGCCAAACCGCGAGGCCGCCCGAACCCCTCCCCGCCCCGCGTTTGGGTCGTCTTGCCTGCCTTTTCACCGCCTGCCGTGTCTGCCCTGCTCTCTTCCTCCTCTGCCCACTCGCCCGGCGCGCCCTCCGACGCGGCGGCGCGCACCGGCGGCGAGCGCGCCGCGATCGGCGTCCTCGGCGGGCTCGGCCCGTACGCCGGGCTCGACCTCGTCCGCGCCCTGTTCGACGAGACCGACGCCCGCTCGGACCAGGAGCACCTGCCCGTCGCGCTGATCTCGTATCCCGCGCGCATCCCGGACCGCAGCACGTGGATCGCCGACGCCTCTGCCCCGAGCCCGGTCCCGCCCATGCTCGACGTGCTCAGGTGCCTCGACGACGCCGGCTGCTCCGTCGCGGGCGTCCCGTGCAACACGGCCCACGCGCCGGTCCTGTTCGAGGCGCTCCGGGCCGGCCTCCGGGAGGAGGGCCGCCCGCTGCGCCTGCTCCACATCGTCGACGCGATCATCGAGGCGATCGAGGAGGAAACGCCGCACGTGATGCGCGTCGGCGTGCTCGCCACCGACTCGTCGGTCGCGAACCGGCTCCACGAAATCGGCCTCGAGGCGTCGGGGCGGACGGCCCTCGTGCCCGACGACGCCATCCAGGCGCGCGTCCACGCCTCGATCTTCGACCCCGTGTGGGGGCTCAAGGCGCAGAGCGCCCCGCCCCACCCGCGGGCGCGGGAGGTGCTGCTGGAGGCCGTCGAGCACCTCGCCGCGCGGGGTGCCGAGGCGGTCATCCTGGGATGCACCGAGTTGCCCCTCGCCGTCCCCGAGGCGACGCACGCTGGCGTCCCGCTCGTCAACTCGACGCGCGCGCTGGCGCGGGCGCTCATCCGCGCGTCCCACCCCGAGGCGCTTCGGGCCGGGCCGGCGGCAGCGCCGGCAGGCCGCGAGGTGCCGGCGGCCGAAGAGAACTGACGGTTCGTCACGCGCCCGTCGTTCGGGAAGGCGGCCGTCTCTCCTATCTTCGGCGGCCCCCCACCGTCCGAGCGCCCCCGCCCCGTCGGGCGAACCCGAACCTATGCTTCGCGAACGCAGCCAGGCCCTCCAGCGGCTCCTGTTCGGGGCCGACCTCGCCCTGATCGCCCTCGCGTGGGTGCTGGCGTGGGGGATCCGGTTCGAGGTGCTGACGCCGCCCGAGTACATCCCGCTGGATGCGTACCTGCGGTTCCTGCCGGCCGTGCTCGTGCTGTGGAGCGCCGCGTTCGTGCTGTCCGGGCTGTACCTCACGCGGCGGGCGCAGCGGCTCTCGCTCGTGGTGTTCGCCGTGGCGCGGGCGGTGGCGCTGGGCCTCGCGATCTCGATCGGCGCGCTGTTCTTCTTCCGTGCGTTCTCGTTCTCGCGCGTCCACATGCTGCTGTTCGGCGTCCTGTCGTCCGGACTGCTGGCGGGGCTGCGGCTGGCGATTTACGTCGTGCTCCGGCGGGCGCGGCAGGACGGGCGCAACACGCGCCGCGTGCTCATCGTCGGGGCCGGGCGGGCCGGGCAGCGCCTCGCCCGCGCGTTCCGGCACTACCCGTGGATGGGGTTCCAGGTCGTCGGCTTCCTCGACGACCGCGGCGAGGGCGTCGATGCGGCCCCCCGCGACCCGTTCTACCCCGAGCAGGACGGCCGCCCGGACGTGATCGGGTCCGTGGACCAGATCGGCGAGACGATGGACCGGTTCGCGGCAGAGGCCCGCGCGATCGACATGGTCTACGCCGCGCTCCCGCTCACGGCCGCCGACAAGATCGAGGCCATCGCCGAGGCGTGCTCCGTCCGGACGGCCCACCTGTGCCTCGTGCCGGACCTGTTCTCGCTCGACCTGCTCCTCAACAGCCGCGTGTCGGACGTGGACGGCCTCCCGGTGATCCACCTGCTCGACGAGGCCCCGTTCGACCTCCGGCAGGGCGTCAAGCGGGCACTCGACGTCGCGTTCTCGGCCTTCGCCCTGGCCATCCTCTCGCCGCTGCTCGTCGCGATAGCGGTGGCCGTGCGGCTGTCGTCGCCGGGGCCAGTGCTCTACCAGCAGAAGCGGATGGGGCTGAACGGGCGGACGTTCGGGATGCTCAAGTTCCGCTCGATGCCCGTCGACGCCGAGTCCGGGACGGGGGCCGTGTGGTCGCGCCCCGGCGAGAGCCGCGCCACGCCCGTCGGCGCGTTCCTCCGGCGGACGAGCCTCGACGAGTTGCCGCAGTTCCTGAACGTCCTCCGGGGCGACATGTCGGTCGTCGGGCCGCGGCCCGAGCGGCCGGTCCTGATCGAGGGCTTCCGGCACGAGATCCCCGGCTACATGCTCCGCCACAAGATGAAAGCCGGCATCACGGGCTGGGCGCAGGTCAACGGCTGGCGCGGCGACACGAGCCTGCGCAAGCGCATCGAGTATGACCTGTACTACATCCAGAACTGGAGCCTGTGGTTCGACGTGCGGATCATGTGGCTGACGCTGTTCAAGGGCTTCGTCCACGAGAACGCGCACTGAGGCGATGAACGTCGTGGGTACAGCCGTGGGTACAGCCGGAGTACCTACGAACTGGGACTACTGACGCCAATAGGGAAGGAACGGGGCCGGCAAGCGGCCACGCCCCTCAGGTCGGGGCGCACCTCTACAGTAAAGGCCCACAACCGGATGTCAAGAGAACGGAGAGGCCACCCCCACCCTCGGGGTATGGCACGTGCCATCGACTCCCCTCCGGGGTAACTGGGGACCCTACCGTCAGGAAGTAGACGTGGCTCTCCCGAGATGCCCCTACCGAAATGGCTCGCCGCGGGTACAGGCCCCTACATTGCCTGTCAATCACCGTGGGGCAAGCGGCATGACGTTTCTAAACGTGCTGGCACTGCGCCCGGCCGCTCTGACCGCCCTCGCAGCACTCGTACTCACAGCAGCAGCACTACCGGTGGCCGCACAGTCGCCGCCGACGTGGGAGGGTCTCGGGCTCTTCCCGGCGGTTCCATACGCTGATAACTACAACGTCCTCCACGTCCCAGCTGATGGGGCAGCCGGCGGCGACCCCGCGCAGGACGACGTGTTCCTCGTCTCGTCGTCTGGCGTATTCCGGTACGACCCAGCACTCAACGACGAAAGTTACGGGCCGTGGGAGGTCAGGTCGGCTACGGGCTCGCCAACGGGCGGAGTCTTGACCGCACAACGGACCCTTCTCGTCGGCGCACCGGCCGGATCAACCCAACTCGACCGCTCGACCGACGCCGGGCGCACGTGGGACCGTGGCGTCCACTTCCCCGGCGTCTCCGCACTCTTCCAGTCGACGATCCCGGCCCTCGGCGGTGCCCTCTACGCCGGAGGCGGCGGCTACGCCCTCCGCTCCCTCACCGACGGCACACGCACCTCGTGGCTCCGGGTCGGCAACACCGGCGGCGAGGAGGTCGCTTTCGGCGAGGTCCCGCCCTCGCCCTCGCTCCCCAACGGACGCCTCCTCGTCGGTGTCTACAACGGTGTCTCCTATTCCGACGACGCCGGCGTCACGTTCCGGCCGTCGTCAGCCTTCGGACAGGCCCGCTACATCGCCACCTCGTTCGCCTTCGTCCCCGACCCGGTCCACGCCTACGGCGGCACGGCATACGCGGGCGCCGTCGCCCACGTGCGCCCGCCGTCGTCGGAGCGGAGCACGGAGCCGTCCGAGCCGGGGTAGAACGCGAGGTCCTCGACGCCCGCGTAGGCCGTGCCGCCGTACGGGTGGCTGGCGTCGCGGACGAAGGCGAACGAGGTGGCGATGTATCGAGCCTGGCCGTAGGCGGACGACGGCCGGAACGTGACG
>JANPJI010000543.1:0-1811 GCA_031425425.1 Rubricoccaceae bacterium | reverse complement strand
CCACGACAGACCCCGGGTACGAACGCTCCGTCCTCTCCTCCGGCGTCCGGGTCGTCACCGAGGCGATTCCGACGGCGCTCACCGCCGCCGTCGGCGTCTGGGTGGACGCCGGCTCCCGCGACGAGACCGTCGCCGAAGGGGGCATCACGCACTTCCTCGAGCACATGGTGTTCAAGGGGACGGCGAGCCGCCCCGGCCACCTCATCAACCAGCGCATGGAGGCGGTCGGCGGGTACGTCAACGCCTTCACGTCGAAGGAGCACACGTGCTTCTACGCCAAGGGCCTCGCTGAGCACGCTGGCCGCGGCCTCGACACCGTCCTCGACCTCGTCACGGCCCCGACGCTGCCGCCGCGGGAGATCGAGAAGGAGAAGGACGTCGTGATCGAGGAGATCAAGATGTACGAGGACGCGCCGGACGACCAGATCTTCGACCTCGTCGAGGCGGCCGTCTACCCGGACCACCCGCTCGGGCGGCCCGTCATCGGCACGCCCGAGTCCGTTCGGTCGTTCACGCGCGACGGTCTCGCGGACTTCCTCGGCCGTCACTACACGCCGGACCGGATCGTGATCGCAGCCGCCGGCGCGGTCACGCACGCCCAGATCGTCCGCACAGCGGAGAAGCTCCTCGCGGGCTTCGAGCGCGCCCCGGGACACGTCGCCCGGACGGCCCCGACGGCCTACACGCCCACCACCGTCACCCTCCGCAGGCCGACGACGCAGCAGGCGCACCTCGTCGTGTCCGCGCCAGGGCTCGGCGCGCACCACTCGCAGCGGACGGCCCTGTCGGTGCTCAATACCGTCCTCGGCGGGGGCATGTCCAGCCGGCTCAACCAGAACGTCCGCGAGAAGTACGGCTGGTGCTACTCCGTCTACTCGTTCGTCAACGTCAACGGCGACTCGGGCGACGTCGGGGCGTACATCGGGACGGACCCGGCGCGTGTGGACCGGAGCCGGGCGCTGATCGTGCGGGAGATGCAGAAGCTCGCCGAAGCACCCGTCTCGCCGCGGATGCTGGACCGCGCCAAGCAGCAGCTCAAGGGCTCGATCGTGCTCGGCCTCGAGACGACGTCGAGCCGGATGCAGCGCCTCGGGCGCGTCGAACTCACGTACGGCTGCGAGATTCCCCTTCCCGAGGTCGTCGCCGAGATCGACGCCGTAACGGCAGCCGACGTACGCGCTGTCGCCGAGGCGCTTTTCGCGCCCGAGCGGCTCTCGACGGTCACGATCCTGCCCGAAGACGACTAGGGGTACGAGGTTCCGGGTACGCGGTACCAGCGGAGCTTCAGCCGTACCTCGAACCACCTACCTCGAACCATCATTTAGATGCCGTTTCCTTTCTCCGGCCGCAAGGTTCTCGTCACCGGCGGTGCCGGCTTCATCGGCTCGCACGTCGCCGAGGCGCTCGTCGCCGCGGGCTGCGAGGTCCACGTGCTGGACGACCTCTCCGGCGGCGTCCGCGAAAACGTGCCCGCAGGCGCGACGCTGCACGAGCTGGACATTCGCAGCGACGCGGCCGCGGATCTGGTGCGGAGCGAGCGGTTCGCGGCCCTGTGCCACCTCGCCGCGCAGATGGACGTCCGCCGCTCCGTCGCTGACCCGGCCTTCGACGCGTCGGTGAACGTGATCGGTCTGCTGAACCTGCTGGAGGCCGGCCGCGCGAGTGGACTCGAGCGCGTCGCGTTCGCCTCGACCGGCGGGGCGATCTACGGCGAGCCGGACCCGGCCGTAAACGGCGGCGGGCCGCAGCCTGAGAGCCACCCGACACTGCCGCTCTCGCCGTACGGCATCACCAAGCTCGTCTCGGAGCAC
>JANPJI010000542.1:0-1582 GCA_031425425.1 Rubricoccaceae bacterium | reverse complement strand
GCGAGGTTGCTCGGGTCGCCGACGTCCATCGCCGTCGAGAGCGTCTGGTGCGACGCGCGGGGCGTGTACGGCATCCCGCCGAGGACGTCCGGCAGGAGCGCGTTGGCGTTCGTCGCCGCGACGAACCGGCCGAGCGGGAGGCCGGCGCGCTTGGCGAGGAGCCCGGCCGTGAGGTTGCCGACGTTGCCGGACGGCACGACCACGGCCGGGAGCCGCGGCTGGCGGCGCTGCGCCCACTGCTGGGCGAGCGCGCCGTAGTAGAACGTCTGCGGCACGAGCCGGGCGACCGAGATCGAGTTGGCGGACGTCAGCGAGACGCGCTCTCGCAGCGCGGCGTCGGCGAACATGCCCTTGACGAGGCGCTGGCAGTCGTCGAACGCGCCGGCCACGCGGAGCGCGTGGACGTTGCCGCCGAGCGCGGCGAACTGCTTCTCCTGGAGCGCGCTCACGCGGCCCTCGGGGTACAGCACCACGACCGACACGCCGGGCGTCCCGAAGAGCCCCGCCGCGACGGCCCCGCCGGTGTCGCCCGACGTGGCCACGAGCACGACGAGGTCGCGGTCCGCGTCGCGGTTGAAGAGCGCGAGCATCGCCGCGAGAAAGCGCGCGCCGACGTCCTTGAAGGCGAGCGTCGGGCCGTGGAACAACTCCAGCAGCGACAGCCCGGGCTCGACGTCGACGAGCGGGAGCGGGAACGCGAGCGTGTGGCGGACGGCCGCGGCAAGGTCGGCGTCGGACACGTCCTCGGTCCCGATAAAGGCGCGCGCGAGGGCGAACGCCGTCTCCTCGATCGGCCGGTCGGCGAGACTGTCGGCGAAGCCGGCCGGGAGCGTCGGCGGCGTCTCGGGGACATACAGGCCGCCCGTCCCGCCGAGACGGGGCGGCGGAGTCCCGCGGAGGACGGCCTCGCGGAACGTCGCGCGGTGCACCGGGTCGGCCGTGGAACGGTAGAGCATCGGGGGAGCGGTGGGTGCGGGAGGATCGCCCGGCCGGGCATCGGTGCCAACCGTGGGCGCGTCAAGCCTTAGCCCGTTTCCTCGATCCGGGCACCCTCGCCGATGCCCGACACGACGAGCGTCGACGGAGCCGCCTCGCCGAGGGCGGACTGCATCGCGGACGCGGCGCGGTCCGCCGTGCGGCGGTCGGCGCAGAGCGCGAAGACGGCCGGGCCGGAGCCCGAGAGGCTGCACCCGAGCGCGCCCGCGCCGAAGGCCGCCGCCTGCATCGCGTAGAAGCGCGGCACGAGGTGCGCCCGCTGCGGCTCCACGACCGCGTCGCGGAGCGCACGCCCCACGAGCGCGAGGTCGGACGTGAACAGGCCCGCCACGAGCGCGCCGAGGTTCGCCGTCTGCTCGACGAACGCGCCCATCGGGACGCTCGCCGCGAGCGCTGCCCGCGCCGCCGACGTGAGCACCTCGACGTGCGGGTGGATCACGGCCACGCACAGGCCGTCCGCGACGGGCAGCCGGACGACGACGCCGAGGGCGCTGACGAGCACGAAGCCGCCGAAGTGGCACGCTGCGACGATGACGGCGTGCCCCCCGCCCCATGCGAAGGCCTCGCCGTCGAGCGCGAACGGGAG
>JANPJI010000541.1:0-1574 GCA_031425425.1 Rubricoccaceae bacterium | reverse complement strand
GGAGACGGCTTGGAGGCGGGTCCAGACGACGTCCGGGCGCTCGCGCCGGCTTCAGTCGACGCGGGGCGAGAGGAGGTCGAAGAAGGCCGTCCGGCCGTCGGGGCGGCGGACGCGCAGCAGGGCGGGCCGGTCGCGGCGCGCGAGGCGCGCGAGGGCCTCCCGCGCCTCCTCGGCCGAGCCCACGGCCCGGCCCTCCACCTCGACCACGATGGTGCCCTGCGGGAGGCCGTCGAGGTCTGCGGCCGAACCCGCCTGGATGGACTCGACGAGCGCGCCCGCGGCGACGCTCGCGCGGCTGCGGTCGGCGGGTGTGAGGTCGCGGAAGCGGATGCCCCAGTCCGGGGCGTCGGACCGCGCCGGGGCGTCGCCCTCGGCCGGGAGGGGGGCCGCTGCGGTCGGGTTGCGGCTGGCGAGCCACTGCTGGAACAGCGGGTCATTCTGGCTGATCAGCGACGCCTGGAGCTCGCGCGCGCCGCCGTCGCGCCAGATCGTGAGGCCGACGCGCTGGCCGGGGCGGCTCTGCGCGAGGCGGCTCTGGAACTGGTTCAGCTCGTCGACCGGCCTGCCGCCGACGGCCAGCAGGATGTCGCCCGCCCGGACGCCCGCGCGCGAGGCGGGTCCGCCCGAGACGACGTTCTGGACGAGCACGCCGCGGATGCGCTCCATGCCCGCCTGGCGCGCGTCGGCCGCGGTGACCGTGAGCGCGTCCACGCCGAGGTAGCCGCGTCGGACCTCGCCGTAGGTGATGAGGTCCTCGGCGACACGGCGGACGAGGTTCGCCGGGATGGCGAAGCCGTAGCCCTCGTTGTAGCCCGTCTCCGAGGCGATGGCCGTGACCATGCCGAGGACCTGCCCGCGGAGGTCCACGAGCGCGCCGCCCGAGTTGCCCTGGTTGACGGCCGCGTCGGTCTGGATAAAGTCCTCGATCCGGAGGTCGTCCGTGATCGCGCCGGGCGTGCGCCCGAGGGCCGAGACGATGCCCTGCGTGACGGTCCCTTCGAGCCGGAACGGGCTCCCGACGACGAGGACGGTCTGGCCGATCTGGAGGTCGTCCGAGTCGCCCAGCGTGGCGACGGGGAGGGGGCCGTCGCCCTGCGCTTCGAGCAGCCGGAGCACGGCGATGTCCGTCGTGAGGTCCCGCCCGACGACCTCGGCCTGGTACTCGCGGCGGTCCGTGAGCCGCACCGAGACGCGGCCCGCGCGCTCGACGACGTGGGCGTTCGTGACCATGTAGCCCTCGGGCGAGAGGACGATGCCCGAGCCCGCCTCGGAGTCGACCGCCTCGTAGCCCGGCCCGCCCTCGGAGCCCTCGGGCGTGACGACGAGGTAGGCCACGGACTCGCGGACGCGCCCGGCGTCGGTCGTCGTCTGCTCGTTGAGCGCCTCCCTCTGCGGGACGGCGTTGGGCTCGACTTCGGCCACGTCCGCGACCTGCTCGACGGGCGTCACGGCGGCCGGGGCGGCCTCGGACTGCGCCGGCAACTCGGGCAACGCCACCGGCACGTCGGGCCGCACGGAGCGGACGACGGGGTAGCCAACGAGGCCAATGGCGGCGAGCGCGGCGAGGCCGAAGA
>JANPJI010000540.1:0-2626 GCA_031425425.1 Rubricoccaceae bacterium | reverse complement strand
CCGCGTTCCAGGCCTCTGCCGAGCGCGCGGACGACCCGCAGATCAAGAACGTCCTCCAGCTTCAGTGCGCGCTCTACGCGCTGTCGCACGTCGAAGCGGACCGGGCGTGGTTCCTGGAGCAGAACCTCTTCGACGGCGTGGTGGCGAAAGCGGTCCGGACCCAGGTCAACGTGCTCCTGACGCGCCTCCGCCCGATCGCGGTCGAGATGGTCGACGCGTCCGGCATCCCGGACGCGCTGCTCGGCTCCGACATCGCCGCGGCGGCCGACGCGCCCGCGCCACCTCCGGACGTCCCGCCCGTTCAGCCCGAGACGGTCCAGACCGCCGAGGCGCGATGAGGATCACCGATCTGGTCGTCGGCGAGACGTACACCGTCATCCAACCCTTCCGCGATTTCCGGGGGACGCTCGTGCAGGCGGGCGACCTCCAGACGTACGAGGGCTACTCGTTCCTCCCGTATGAGGGCGGCTTCACGGTCCGCTTCCGGCAGGAGACGCTGTTCCTGCAGGAGGACGCGCAGGCCGAAGTCGTCGAGCACGCCGAGCGGTACTTCCGGCCCGTGGAGTGACGGGCTACGAGATCACGCGGTAGTCCGGGTCGCGTTCGAACGCGCCGCGCCGGCAGACGGGGCAGCGGCACCCGTCGAGGCGGGCCGTGTCACGGATCTCGTCCGAGCCGCACCGCGGGCACCGCGTCCACCGGTCGCGGCTGTCGTTGGTGAACCCGAACCCGCAGCCGAGGCACAGCGTCGGGACGTCGTTGCCGACGGCGCGCGCGAGGCCTTCGTGGTCTGGGTGATAGACGTACGTCTTCCGGCCGTCGCGGTCGACGGTGTACGGGTTGCCGTCGGACCACGCGTCGACGGTGTTGGGGCAGGCGGTGCATCGCCAGCGGAGGCTTTCGGCCATCGGGTCAGGGAGGAGGAGCGTCTGTCGCCTCGCGGCCGACCTCGACCGTGGCGACGACCGGGAGGTGGTCCGAGCCGCGCCGCGCCGCGGCGCTCGTGTGTGCCCGGATGTCGAGGACGCGCGCGCCTCTCGCGTAGAGCCGGTCGAGCGCGAGCACGGGCCGGACAGACGGGTACGACGCAGGCCACGCCGCGTTGTGGTGCTGCTGCGCGTACGCCTGGTCGAGCGCGCGCGAGGTCGCTGTGGGACGCCAGGCGTTCATGTCGCCCAGCAGGACCGCCGGACCGAGGGAGAGCTGCGGGTGGTCCAGGAGCGCCCGGATCTGGCGCGCCCGCGTGCGGTCCACGAGCGCGAGGTGCGTCGCGGCGACGGTGAGGTCGTGCCCGGCGAGTGTGACGGCCACGGCCGCGCGCCGCTCCAGCCGCCCGAACGAGAGGTCGATCGCGTTCACGCCCGCGAGCGGGATCCGCGAGAGGATGGCGTTGCCGAGTTCGCCGCGCTTGTGCTGCCGCGTGACCACGAACGCGAGGTGGACGCCCAGGCGCTGCGCCGCCTCGCGCAGCGGGTCCGGCTGGCCCGTCGGCCGGAGCGCCTCCTGGAGCGCGACCACGTCGGCGTCCAGCTCGCCGAGGACCTCGTAGGCGCGCTCGGGGTCGTAGGCCCGCCCGCCGCGGACGCCCGCCCAGCGGTGGACGTTGTACGACGCGATGCGGAGGGCGGCTCCGGGCTCGGGCGGGCGCGCACCGTCCGGTGGGGCGGCCACGATCTCGGCGAGGTACGGCCGCGCAGGCCAGAGCAGAGACACAGGACGGGGGGGAGTTGGCGGTGAAGACGGCACGGACGCACAACCCGATCCCGCGCCGGCCGTTATCCTGCACGACCCGATCCCGACACACCGATGGACCGACTCCAGTGCAAGGCCTGCAGCTCGTACTCGATGCTCCCGATGGAGCTTGAAGAAGCCGAAGCGGAGGCCGAGGGGCTCCACCTGCTCGACGAGCACGAGGCCCGCTTCTTCACCTGCCACGTCTGCGGCGACAACTGGCTGTCCGTGCGCCGCGTCGAGGGCGGCGACTGCCGCATCACGTTCGTGCACCAGATGGGCCTGCAGCCCCTGCTGAAGCGGACCGCCCACATGACGACGCCGGTCCTGCTCACCGAGGAGACCGTAGACCAGTGGGAGTACTTCCTTGGCGACGACGAGGTCGACGAGGGCGAGTGGCGAGGGCGCCTCGACGAGCGCCGCAAGACGCTCCGCTCGATCGCTTCCAACTGAGCCCTGCTCCCTGCCCGACGATCCGCGAGGCGCGTTCTCCGAGCGGGAGCGCGCCTCGTCGCATTCCGGCCCGAGACGGGACGCGCGTCCGTGCAAAAAAGAAAGGGCCATAGGGAGGCCGCGCCGTTCGGCCGAGGCATCGGAGACTCGCATCCGCACCGCCGCCGGTGACGCCTCGGCGCGGTTCTCGTCCGGGAAGACGTCGCGGAGGCGCGTCTGGCGCGTGGCATCTCGGAAAACACGTCGCCTCGGTTCGTCGTCCGGATCGGGCGGACGAGCGGCCGGGGGCTACGTTGTGGCCGGCCAGCGGCCATAGCCGGTCCGAATCGTGGCACCGCTTTTGAAAGACCCGTCTCGCTCCCGCTTCTGGCCCGGCTGCCAGCGATAAACCGCCGCCGCGGAACGTGGGCGCGACACCCGGACTCTCAGAAATGTCTCAGCG
>JANPJI010000539.1:0-2934 GCA_031425425.1 Rubricoccaceae bacterium | reverse complement strand
TCCTGCTCGGGCTCAGCCTGGTCTTCGCCGGGATCGCGCTGCTGCTGCCCGTGCGCGAGCGCGCGGCGGTGCCCGCGGCCGCGCCGCCATGGGCGATGCCGCTCGCCGCCGCGCCGCTCGGCTACCTGGCGGGGCTGGTCGGCATCGGCGGCGGCATTATCCTCGCGCCGCTGCTGCATCTCGCGCGCTGGGACGGTGCACGCCGCATCGCCGCGACCGCGAGCGTGTTCATCCTCGTCAACTCGCTCGCCGGGCTGGCCGGCAAGGCCGTGGCCCTGGGCGGGCTGGACGTCTGGGCGCACGTGCCGCTATTCGTGGCCGTGCTCGCAGGCGGGCAGATCGGGAGCCGCCTCGGCGCGCGGCGCTGGCCGCCCGTCGCGGTGAAGCGCGTGACCGCCGCCGTCGTGCTCGCCGCGGCCGTGAACCTGCTCGTCCAACGCTGACGCGCCACCGCTCCGACAGCGGTCACATCCCGCCCGGCGTCCACACGTTGTCGCTCAGGTCCACGTCGAGGCCGGTGCGGTCGGGGTCGATCTCGACGCGCGTCGCCTCGCCGGCAGGGAACGTCAGCGTTGCCTCAGTCGCGCCGGCGAGCCACGTGGCCACCGGGACGGTCTGGCGCTCCGTGCGGCCGTCGGCATACGTCACCGCGACGACGGCGGGGAACGGCGCGAGCGCCTCGTCGCGGACGACCACGCGCATGCCCGACGCGTCCTCCGTGACCGCCCCGACGGCGTGGTCCACGGTCCATGTCTCGAAGAGCGTCGGCGTCCAGAGCCAGTCGAGATCCTCGCCGAGGCCGGCTTCCATGCGGCCGAAGAAGTCGGTCGGTTGAGGGTGCTTGAAGGCCCACGTGCGGGCATAGTCGCGGAAGGCGCTCAGGAAGCGGTCGCGGCCATAGAGGCCTTCGAGCGCGTGGAGCATCACGGCGGGCGTCGAGTAGCTCGCGATGACGCGGGCGGAGCCGCCGACCGGGTCCACCTGCGGCGTCCCGCCGCCCGTGGGGAAGCGGTCGTTGTGGCGCATCGGCTCGACGGCCTCGCCCGTGCCGGCGAGGCGGTAGTGCGCCTGCCGCCCGCGCGCCCAGGCGTCGACGCGCGGGCGATTCGCGGCCGAGCCGTCGAAGAAGTCCGTCACGCCCCAGTTCGAGTTGTAGCTCGTCAGGCCCTCGTCCATCCACGTGAAGGCCGTCTCGTTGGAGCCGACGATCATCGGAAACCACATGTGGCTCGTCTCGTGGTAGATCACCGACATCAGCGACTGGTCCGTGCGCGGCCCGCCGACGAGCGTCATCATGGGGAACTCCATCCCACCGCCGATGAGGCCCTCGACGGCCGTCATGGCGGGGTACGGGTAGGGCATCACGAGGCGCGAGAGGTGCTCGATGGAGAACTGCTCGAACTCGGCGGACCGCTCCCACGAGGCGGTCCCGGGCCGGTAGAACGTGTGGATGGCGACGCGCTCGGGCGCGCCGGAGAGGACGCCCTCGGACTGGTCGACGCGTGCGCTCGTCGCATCCCACACATAGGCCGCCGAGGTGGAGAGGGCCACGTCGCGGACGTTCTCGGCGCGGAAGCGCCACGTGAGGCGGCCGTCCGTGCCGGCTTGCGTCGCCCGGCCCCGCTCGCCGGCCGCCACGACGTGGACGACGGCGTCGCCAGAGATCGCCTGAGCGAGGCGCGCGCGCGTCTCGGGCGTGAGGATCTCGGCGGCATTCTGGAGTGTGCCCGTGCCCCAGACGAGCCAGTCGCTGGGGACGTTGAGGGACACGTCGTAGTCGGCGTAGCCCATGTAGTGCTCGCCCGCGCCGAGGTACGGGTCCGTGTTCCACCCGCCGACGTCGTCGTAGACGGCCACCTGCGGGTACCAGTAGGCGAGAAAGTAGACCTCGCCGTCCTGCCCCTGCCGGAAGGCCCCGGTGTTGGGCGGGACCGGATACGACCACGCCACGTCCAGCGTGACGGTCGCGCCGGGCAGGACGGGCCGGGCCGGGTGGAGCGTCAGCACCGTCCCGTCGGTGCGGTACTGGCCGGGCTCGGGCAGCCCGTCCGCCTCGGCCACGTCCTGCCCGTCGACGGCGAGGCGCGCGAGCGTGATGCCGCCGGTGACGGCCACGGGCCGGTTGCGCGGCACGCCCGGCGCGTGGACGTTCTGGCGGAGGGCGAGGACGATGAACTGGAGGGTGTCCGGCGAGGCGTTGGTGTACGCAATGGTTCCCGTGCCCGTGAGGAGCGTCGAGGCGGGGTCGAGGTGCGCGTCGAGGCGGTACGTGGCCGTGTTCTGCCAGTACCGCGGCCCGGGGCGTCCGTCCGCCGTGCGTGTGCCGGCATCGACGGCGCGCTGGACGGCGGGTGGGACGAAGACGGGATAGGGGACAGGTCGCTGCGCCTCGGCGGCTGCCGCGAAGGCGACGAGCGCGGCTAGCGCGGCGAGGCGGCGGAGCGGGGCGGGAGAGCAGGGCGGCATTGAGGCGGCGGGGGAGGGGCCGGAACGTTAGCACCGGCTGGGGGCGGGGCGGCCGGGCGTCTCGGCGCGGGTGCAAAAGCCGTGGAGAGTCGGCGCGGCGCGGCGCGGTGGGTGCGGCGTGTCTAGATTCGCGGTCCACTCCGACAGGTGGTCCACTCGCCCGAGTGGCGGAATTGGTAGACGCGCACGTTTCAGGGACGTGTTCCCTTACGGGAGTGCTGGTTCGATTCCAGTCTCGGGCACCTCAGAGGACTGGCCACTGTCAAAGGCGGCTAGTCCTCTGTTGCGTTCGTCGAATGCAGGCTGTTTGCCGCCGAGAAGGCGGATTGCCTCGGACACCTCCGGAGTTCGATACGCGCCGTCCTCAAATACCAAGTTGCCGGGGAAGATCGAACCGATGATCCGGTCTTTGGCCTCGACCCCGGCCGACTTGAACTGGAGCGGTTGCCCCGGGCTATGCGCCCGATC
>JANPJI010000538.1:0-2305 GCA_031425425.1 Rubricoccaceae bacterium | reverse complement strand
GGCGCCGACGTGTAGAAGAGGTCCACGCCGGGCGGGAGGAGGGCACGCACGGCCGGAGCGGAGAGCATCCGTCGGACGGCCCCGGTGTCGGCTCTGGCGACGAGCCCGAACATCGGCGAGGCGGGTCCGCCGTCCGGCGCGATCTGGAACATGTCGGCGAAGCGCCGGCCGGCGGGCGTCGCAGCAGTCCGCGCCGGTGCCGCGCCGGTGAGCGCGTCGACGTCGAGCGTCGCCGCGGCCGTGTCGGCGGCGGTGCGCGTCGAGTCCGCCCGCGACGAGTCGGCGGCGGGCGCGGCGGGCGTGCGGCCGGCGTCCTGCTCGGCGTAGTACTGGACGACGCGGGCGGCGGCGGCCTGGACCGTCTGGCCGTCCGGCGTCAGCCGGAACTCGAGCTTGGCCGTGCCGCGGAGCAGGTTCCGCACGCGCTCGGGGTCGTCGATGCCGGGCAGCTCGACCGCGATGCGGCCACTGCCCTGGCGCTCGATGCGCGGCTCCGAGACGCCGAAGCGGTCCACGCGCTGGCGGATGATCTCCTGGGCGCGGACGAGCGCCTCCTCGACCTCCGCGCGGAGGTACGTCTCGACCTCGGCATTCGTGCTGCGGGCCGTGATGCCGGCGGCGGAGTTGCGGAAGTAGCGCGCGAGGCGCGTTCCCGCCCGCGCGTCCTCGACGGCAGAGGAGAAGTTCTCGACGAAGTCGTTGTTGCCCGCCTCCGAGGTGCGCGAGGCCACCGTGAGCGCGCTGTCGAAGACGGCGTCGGTGCGGCCCTCGGCGAGTTCGCGCAGGAGCGTGCCCGTGCCCACTTCGAGGGTCACGTTCATGCCGCCCTGGAGGTCGAGCCCGAGGTTCAGCGAGCCCTCCTTGGTGGCGAGCAGCCGCTCGGCGTTGGCCGCCTGATAGGCCTCGCGCTCGGGCGCGTCCATCGCCGCCAGGCGGCCGTTGTTGCGTGCGTTCTGGACCGTCGGGTACAGCCCGTAGAGCGAGATCAGCAGAAACGCTGCGACCGAAAAGATTCGGAGTCCGTTGCCTTGCATGGGAGTGGTGCGCGGAGCCGCGCGAGAAATCGAGAGCACGCCCGCCCCCTCGGGCCGGCACGAAACGGTGGCGCATGCGCGCGGCACCGCGAGGCGGAGACGACACCCGCCGAACCGGACGGTTCGGCCAGGGCTGCGACGCGGCTAGGGCGCGCGCGCCGCGTGCGTCCGCCGGGCGGCAGCCGGACGCGGGACGACGCGGCGAAGCGCGACGACGGCCTCCGTCGCCTGCGGCGGCACGAGGCGGAACGGAGCGGGAAGCGCCGCCAGAGCGCTCGCGCGCAACACCGGGGCCGCCGGCGACGCGGATGCAGCCACGGCGACGGGGGGTGCCGGCGGCGGGACCTCGCCCACCGCATCGCCGAGAAGCACGTCGACCAGCGCACGCTCGGCATCGACGTCGCCGCTGATGCGGACGTACGTCCCCACGAACGCGTCGACGGCGGCGGCGTGCGTCGGGGCCTGGCGGGCCGCGGCGCGGGCCGCGCCCAGGGCGGCCCGGTCGAGCCCCTTCGGGGCCGCGGCCGTCTTCGCCGTCGCCGCAGGCACCACACCCGCCCCCACGCCTGCGACGAGCAGGAGGGCGACGAGGCGCTGGAGGAGCCGATGACGGAGACGACGCATGGATCGGTGCCGGAGCACGGGATGCGCGCGCGGACGGACCGCGCGGGTTGCAGCCCCGGCGCGAGCAAGCTAGCCTCTCCCCTGCCCGGCCGCTCTGGCCGGGCGCTCCTCTTCACGCGGCGCTCACGCCGGCTTGCCATGGCGGACCCGCTCCTGCTGGCTCTGGACCAGGGCACAACCTCGTCGCGCGCCGTCCTCTTCCGCCCCGACGGGAGCGTCGCCGCCGTGGCACAGCGCCCGCTCCGGCAGCACTATCCGACGCCGGGATGGGTCGAGCACGACCCGGCCGAGATCCGCGACGCCACCCTCGGCGTCGAGCGCGAGTGCCTCGCCCGTGCCGGCGTCTCAGCCCGCGACGTTCGCGCCGTCGGCATCGCCAACCAGCGCGAGACGACGGTCGTGTGGGACCGGCGGACCGGCACGCCCGTCGCGCCGGCCATCGTCTGGCAGGACCGACGCACGGCAGACGCCTGCGCGCGCCTCGCCGAGGACGGCCTCGGGCCGCACGTCGAGGCGACGACCGGGCTGCGCCTGGACCCCTACTTCTCGGGCACCAAGCTGGCCTGGATCCTGGACCACACGCCCGGCGCGCGCGGCGCGGCCGCGCGCGGCGACCTCGCCTTCGGGACCGTCGACGCGTGGCTCGT